>CAMHEP010000107.1 GCA_946184195.1 uncultured Bacteroidales bacterium
CCCAACACAGCTTCGGCAATAGCACCACCTATCAGGGGTTCCGTACCGCTTCCGAACTCATCAATAAGCAACAAAGTACGTTCATCGGCATTCTTAAGGAACACTTTCATATTACGCAGGTGAGAACTATAGGTGGATAAATCATCCTCTATGGACTGCTCATCGCCTATATCAATCATGATGGTGCGGAATATCCCCATCACACTATCTTCCCTCACCGGCACCGGTAGTCCGCACTGCAACATATATTGCACCAAAGCGACAGTCTTCAGGCACACACTCTTACCTCCGGCATTCGGACCCGATATCACCACGATACGCGGAACATTATCCTCGCCTTTACTACCTAATTGCAGGCTTAGTGGCACGACCTCCTTATTCTGTTTTCGGAAATTCAGATAAAGCACCGGATGACGAGCTTCACGCCACCGCACGATGGGTTTATCCTGTATATCCGGAACAATAGCCTGCAACTCGATAGCGACCTTGGCTTTTGCGCGCAGGAAATCAACATAGCCCAAAGCGCGCTCACTGCGCAATATGGCAGGAACCTTGGGACGTATAGTATTTGTCACCTCTTGAAGTATGCGAATGCGCTCGCGGCGTTCTTGTCCCTCCAATTCGCGAATATGATTATTCGCCTCAACAACCTGCTGAGGTTCAACGAAAACGGTCTTACCAGTAGCTGATTCATCATGTACGATACCGCCTATCTTATGTTTATAGGCAGGCGGAACAGGGATAACGAGCCTGCCTTCACGCAACGTGGGCATGACCGACTGCTCCAATATACCGGCGGACTGTGCCTGCTTAAGTATGGAGGTGAGGGCTCTACTGACACTGCCTTGCGACTGCTTAAGTTCACGACGTATGCGGAGGAGTTCGGGCGAAGCATTGTCAGACATTCGACCATATTTATCCAGCACCCTGTCTATCTGGCGAACCGTATCCTGCAGAACAATTCCGTCCATAAAAAGAGTGCCTCCTCCTAAAATAGGGAAACGCTCTTTATCTAATGATAGAAAGAAACGCTCTAACTGCACGGCATAGTCTATCGTCTTGCGTATGTCGAAGAGTTCATTCTCCTCCAGATACAATCCCTCAATACGGATGCGTTGTAACGCTTCCCTCATGTCATAGATCTCGCCCGACGGAAATCCGAGTGACGCGTCCTGCATGATAGCCAGCATCTCACGGTTCTCCTGTTGCAGGCGGACTATAGTGTCATAGTCCGTAAGCATCTGCATCGCTTCCACAGAATCGCGCCCTATCGTTGAGGAGCATGCACGACTCAGTTCATCTCGCAGTACAGAGAAGTCTATCTTTCGCTCTATGTTGTCGGGATAAGTCATCTGTAATCTTATACACTACGAGAGTCTCACATCATGAATCACATTGGCGCCTACAGCAACGTTCATCTTCTTCACCAACTCAAACCGACACTCAAATAGTTGTGCTCTCAGTGCCGCAGAACTTACTTTCACTCGTAATACCCCATCGCTGACAGTTACATCCCGTGTGAGACGCGCCACCATTTCGCCCATCACCTGAGGCCACAATTCGGCTACACGCCGCTCCATAAGCGGCTGTTCTAACCCACTCTCGCGCAGAAATTGCATGAGAGCTTCGCTCAAGGGTTGAATCTGTTGATGTCGCATGAATGCGGAATTACTTGATTTTGCGCATGAGGATTTGCTGACGGGTCCGGAAAACGCGTATGTCGTTAGGTATCTCGTTGTATTCGCGTATCTTAGCCTCCTGGATACACTCGCGCTGACTAATCTCCCAGATGCTCTCCCCCGGATGCACCCACATAAGGGCTTTCTCCTTGTCGACGGATTGGCGTTTAGAAGCCATATAGATGCGGTCTCCCTCTTTCAGCTCACGACCGAGTGCGTCGTTCCATTCACGCAGTTGTCGCTCACGGATATTGAGACGGAAAGCGACATTACTATACGTATCTCCTTCTTGTGCAAGCACATAGCTATGACCATTCTGTTTGAGTTTACGATGGCTGAGCATGAACTGCTCCTTCTCTTCAGCAGCAGTAAGCGGCTTCACATAGGGAGGTTCGGGATTCTGTGTGAAAACAGCGATAGGCTCTTTCTGTGTCACTACTACGGCCTTCTTGACCGATGCAGGTTCTTGCTCTGTCTGTTTAACATACGGCTCTGCCAGTTCGTATTCCTCAATGATACGAATTAGTTTCTGCGCGTAGAGCGGGTCGGTAGCATATCCGCATTCCCGCAGACGATATGCCCAAGACTTGTAGTCCTTCACATCAATCTCGAAGAGTGACTTGTATCTGTCGCGCTTGAGGAACAGAGAGTGGTCGCGGAACGACTCGGCAGCGTCATTGTATACGCGGAAACACTCTCCGCGCGCGTCATCATCATAGCGATACACATCGCCCATCCAATCGCCGGCGCATTTGATACCAAAATGGTTCTTGGCGTTTACTGCCAACTCGCTTTGTCCGGCAGAAGACTCCAGCAGTGCCTGTGCCAAGATGATAGCTGACGGAATGCCATAGTCCGCCTGTTGGCGTACAGCCACATCGCGCCATGTTTCTATATAACGCACATATTTCTCGTTCTTAATCGCATGTCCCATGCTGCATACAGCAAGAGCCAACAGGGTTACAAGGGTCTTTTTCATATTGGATAGGATAATTATAATTAGTCACACATTCTTTTGCGTGGCAAAGATACAAAAAAAATGGCAATTGTGCAAACACAATCACCATTTTTTCGTGGACAATTACGCCATTGACGTTATTTGTCGTTTATTTCACTTCCTCGAAGTCTACATCCTCGGCACCTTGGTTTCCGTCGTTGCCGCCTTGAGGGCCTTGCTGTGCTCCACCCTGCGGCTGTTGTCCGGCAGCGTTTGCAGCGTTGTACATCTCTTGGCTGGCAGCCTGGAAGGCAGTCATTAACTCGCCGTTGTATTTCTCGCACAAGTCTGCGTCCTTCTTCTCATATGCTTCCTTCAGGTTCTTCAGAGCTTCTTCGATAGGAGCTTTCTTGTCTGCGGGGATTTTATCTCCGAGTTCTTGCAGTTGTTTCTCGGTTTGGAAGATCGTAGCGTCAGCGCGGTTCAGTTTGTCAATGCGCTCTTTCTCGCGCTTATCAGCTTCTGCATTAGCTTCTGCCTCAGCCTTCATACGCTTAATCTCCTCATCACTCAGACCGCTCGATGCCTCGATACGAATCTTTTGCTCCTTACCGGTTGCTTTATCCTTTGCCGTGACGTTGAGAATACCATTGGCGTCGATATCGAAGGTTACCTCAATCTGCGGTTCGCCACGACGTGCCGGCATAATACCGTCCAAGTGGAAGATACCTATTTGTTTGTTTTGTGCGGCCATAGGACGTTCACCTTGCAGCACCTTAATCTCCACGCTGGGCTGATTGTCTACGGCAGTGGTGAACACTTCCTGTTTCTTAGTCGGGATGGTGGTATTGGCCTCAATCATCTTGGTCATCACACCGCCCATAGTCTCAATACCGAGGCTCAGCGGCGTTACATCAAGCAGCAGCACATCCTTCACATCGCCCGTCAGCACACCACCTTGGATGGCAGCACCTACGGCAACTACCTCATCGGGGTTAACGCCCTTAGACGGAGCCTTACCGAAGAATTTCTCTACTGCCTGCTGGATAGCGGGGATACGTGTGGAACCACCTACGAGGATAATCTCATCAATATCGGAGGTTTTGAGTCCGGCATGCTCCAGAGCGGTACGGCACGGAGCGATAGTACGCTGGATGAGATCGTCAATCAGTTGCTCAAACTTAGCACGTGTCAATGTCTTAACTAAGTGGGCAGGAACACCGTTCACCGGCATGATGTAAGGCAGGTTAATCTCGGTAGAGGTAGTATTCGAAAGCTCGATCTTAGCTTTCTCAGCAGCCTCTTTGAGTCGCTGCATAGCCATCGGGTCTTTGGACAGGTCGGCACCGCCGTTATCCTTCTTAAACTCGTCTACCAACCAGTCAATAATTCTGTGGTCGAAGTCATCACCACCGAGGTGAGTATCACCATCCGTAGCTTTTACCTCGAAGACGCCGTCACCCAGCTCAAGTACACTCACATCGTGGGTACCGCCACCGCAGTCGAATACGACAATCTTCATATCCTTGTTGCTCTTGTCCAGACCGTAAGCCAAGGCGGCTGCAGTAGGCTCGTTGACGATACGGCGTACGTTGAGACCTGCTATCTCACCGGCTTCCTTGGTGGCTTGACGTTGGCTGTCATTGAAGTAGGCAGGTACCGTAATAACGGCTTCTGTTACCTCTTGTCCAAGGTAGTCCTCAGCGGTTTTCTTCATCTTCTGGAGGATGATAGCGGATATCTCCTGCGGTGTGTACAGACGTCCGTCGATGTCTACACGGGGAGTATTGTTATCGCCCTTCACTACTTTATACGGCACGCGTGCTATCTCGTTACCCAGACGGTCATAGGTCTCACCCATGAAACGTTTGATGGAGTATACGGTCTTGGTCGGGTTAGTAATTGCTTGACGCTTAGCGGGATCACCCACCTTACGCTCGCCACCATCCACAAAACCGATAACCGACGGAGTGGTACGCTTACCTTCAGAGTTCGTAATAACGATAGGCTCATTGCCTTCCATAACTGCGACGCAGGAGTTTGTTGTTCCCAGGTCAATTCCAATAATCTTACTCATATTCTTAGGTTTTTAAATTTTCGTTATACTATATCGACCAAACTTGGTCGATTCTGTTAAGCGGCTCACACAATGAACCACGTTCAACTGAATATGTGCAAATGGTGTGCCAAAGGGTGAAAGGGGCAGCGGGACTGACAAATGTTGCCAAAAACCATGTCAGAGAGCCGGAAATCCCTACTCTACGTCTGCCAAAATGTCAGTA
>CAMHEP010000108.1 GCA_946184195.1 uncultured Bacteroidales bacterium
GGAGTATTCCGATGATGAATGTTCTATTTCCAACAATATTATATCTCATAATCACTTGTTTACGATTTATATTTTTCAATGTCTGTACTCTCATTTACTTAGTTCGAGAGCTGCAAGGATAAAGGGGCCTATACCTTTAGGGTCATCGCTGCGCACTAACTCGTGTATGTAATAGTCGTATGTTCCGCTTCTGAAGGGTGTTCCCCCCAGTCCGGCTACACCGCAGCAGCGTGTCAAGCTGACCGTGCCGTCCTCGTTAGTCTGTATGGCGAAGGTCCATAGCCCGTCCATTGTCTGTCGAGCGACAGTCAGGAATTTCTTGTCCAGATAACCCTTATGTGCACCATGCCCCATGGCATAACAATACATTGCAGAGCATGTGGCTTCCGTATAGTTACCTTCCTCGTGAGGTAAGTCCGGCACCTGATACCACAAGTGGGTTTGTTCGTCTTGATAGGGCAGGAGTGCCTCACATACGCGGTTGAGTATGGCAAGCAGTTCCTGTCTTCCTGCCTGTTGCTCGGGCATCAGATCCAATACGTCGCATAGTGCCATCAGGTACCATCCCTCAGCGCGTCCCCATGTTTGCTCCGAGCATCCGGTGATACTGTCTGCCCATGCCATCTCACGACTCTCGTCCCAACCATGGTAGTTCAGGCCGTTGGATTTAACGGTATGCTTGTCCACAATGCGAAACTGGTTGACGATATCCTCCCATGCCTCAGCATCATTACCGTGCATAGCAGTATACCGTGCATAAAAAGTAGTACCGGTGAACAGACCGTCCAACCACATTTGGTGAGGATAAATCAGTTTATGCCAAAAGCCACCTTCGCTCGTACGTGGCTGACTGTCCAATTGCTGCTTGAGCGTCTCTATAGCTTGTACATAGCGCTCATGCGGGTCCATCTCGTTGAGCATCAGTAGGTAATTACCGCCTTGCAGACGGTCCATATTGTAAAGGGATTTCTTATATGTCAGTATCTTACCATCTTCACCAATCATCTTGTCTGTAAAGGCTTGCACATAGTTGAGATAGGCTGTGTCACCGGTTGCTTTATATAATTCCAGATATGCGCGTGCCATCAGTCCGTGGGTGTACTCCCACTTAGGTTTCTTAACGAAATCGGCCATCCAAAGCTCAGGATTTCGTTTCATCTCCGATTGGGCTACGTGTTCTGCGTAGTGTAGCACGCGGGGTTTAATCTTACAGCCTGTCATCATAGCGGCTATCAGCATCACTAATCCGATTATCAGTACATTCCTTTTCATTATCTCTTGGTATAGTTGTGTTTGCGAATTCCTATCACTATCAGTACTACCATTGCAAGCAGCACTATAGGTACTATCACGCATATCGTTTGTATCATTTTTCGCTCAGCATGAGCCCGTTGGTCATTCAATAGACGAAGTGTCACTTGTCTCTGCCTTAGCGACATCAGTCCCTCGTTGTCGCATAGGTAAAGCACAGCGTTCAGTAGCACATCGCGGTTGCCGAATTGCATACCGGTATAGCGGTCGAAGCCGAGTGGCAATACTTGTCCTTGTTGCCATTCGTTACGGATGACACTGCCGCATGCAATGACAATCTGCCGTGTAGGCACACTCTCTTTCGTAATGCCCGTCGCTTCGACCCCCTCCGGCATCATACGATGAGCGAAGAAAGAGGTAAATGACCCTTCCAGCAAGATTCCTACGGGTATATATTGCCACTTAAACTCTTCCATGTCGGGATTAAGGTCGCTCAAGTCAACCTTCGCGGGGGTTGGGATGAGTCTGCTGGCGGTGGAGGTTGCCAATAGCACTTCTTTGCGTATACCATCCTCTCCGCCGACTACTTCTATGGGGGAGCAGAAAGCACTACTCACCTGCATGATATTGCGTGTGATGGGCGATGCTTGACTGGTCAGCAGAAGCGGCGCATAGTACCAAGGCATGGGCTGGTAGTTCGTCTCACCCACTTGAGTACTCACGTTCACCGGTACGGGCAAACATTGCGCATCTTGTATCAATGCAGGAACTATACGTACTCCGTATCGGAAGAGCATATCACTTAAGCTCAAGTCCATCGGGATGGCAGGAGTGTAACCATCGCTGCTCAGCCCCTCTTGTGAGAATTGTACGCCGTTCACTATCCATAGCACCCTGCCACCATGCATCACATATTGGTCCAGCAGGAATTTATCCTTGTCGCTAAAGGGGTGTTGCGGATCGGCTATGATGATAGCACGATAGGGTAGCAACTCCTCCACTCGGGTGCCAGCTATGCCTCGGTCTACCTGCATGTAGTGGGATAGTTGTTGTGTGAGGTCCCATACATACCGTTCGCTCAGTTCACCATGTCCCTCCAAAAAGGCGACACGTATAGTGTCTTCACGACTGATGGTCAGAATGGCCTCGCTCAGTGTATATTCGATATTTTCAATGCTGTTATTGAGATTCTCATCACCACTCAATCCGCGGTTGTTCTTCAGTAGCTCTGCTATCATTTTTTTTCCGCCAAGACGCACCTCTACGTATGGATAGATGGTTGTTTGCGCGGTTTGACCATTGTGACTCTTCTCATGGATAACGGTGGGGCGCAGACCTGCTTGTTCTGCTTCGCCTTCTAAGGCTTGCCGGTAAGTGATATCGCCGTATACCTGCATCTCCTCCACGGTCTCCTTTAGGGCATGGCTAAGACGCTTGAATCCGGCATTTAGTTCGCCGTTTAAGTAATCGGTGATGACAATAGACTCATTCCCCCCGTTGCGAGTGTTATACTCTCGCAGTAACTGTTTCGTGGCATCGCTCAGGCTATAACGTTTGTCGTCGGTCATGTCCCAACGCACTACATGCAGTTGCACAGCTATGTTAACTGCTACAACTGCCAATGCAATAATCACTATGCCTGTCCACTTCCTCATTTGAGTTCTTCCAGCACTTGTCTGTCAATCACCACCTCATATTTATCGCGCAGTCTCTTAACCCACTCTTGCTCCAAATAGTCCTGGTATCCGGTGGTCACCTTGGCGCGCTCGTCTATGTATGATTGTGGTTTGCTGATTTGCTTGCCGATGGTGTATACAATGGGAAAATCCTCGGATGCTTTGTATTCGGTTCCCTTAACCTTAAAGGCATATTGATCAATGGCTTTGTTCTGACCTTTCTCCCATAGACCGCGACGCAACTTGACATATTTGATGCTGTCACCGTTCAACTGTCGGTCTATATAGATACTGACAGAATCCTCTTGGTGGGTCTTGATGCAATTGTTGATGATAGCCTTGGCTACTTTGGCAGCATTCTCATTCTTGGCTTCAACCAAATATCCTTTGAAGCGTTTGCCGTTCCATTGATACTCTTTCTTATGTTGTTGGAAATACCATTCCAGTCCTTTCGTATCCTGACCGGCTTTATCCCATACCTCCTTGAGGCTCACCTCAAAGAGGAGGATACCGTCGTGATATTCACGCACCAGATTTCTTAGGTCCTCATATTTATTCTCCAACTGCGAGTCCGCATATTCGCGCACTTGCTCGTCGGTTAGCGTATCCGGTAAGTTGTATTCAGCACGTGCTTTGCGGATGAAACTTTTGTCTGCCTCTTTCATTCGTTCGTCGCGTTCTACGTTTTTCCTCAGTCCGGCCCGCAGACTATCCAAGGGCTCAATGCCCCGTTCTCCGTATTTCTTGAGGATATGCCATCCGTATTCGGAGCGGAAAGGAGTACTCATGGCACTATCGCCTTGCAATGCATAGGCTACTTCCTCAAAAGCGCGAACCATCATGCCGCGACGGAACCAGCCTAACTCACCTCCACGGGTGGCACTACCCTTGTCGTCCGATAGTTTCTGTGCTGTGGCGGCGAAATCAGCACCGGCTTGCAGTAGGGTGTATATACTATCTATCTCTGCTTTAGCCTTGCTATCCTGAGCTGCGTCATCACGTGGAGCCATCTTCATGATATGGGCGGCGTTGACATCCTTATGCGGCAACTCTTCCTCTACCAACACAAAGTGATAGCCGAATGGAGTGCGTATGACTTCGCTCACTTCCCCGACCGGTGTACGGTAAACCACATCCTCCAGACTATATACATAACGGAAGGGAATGACCCAACCTAATTCGCCATGACTGCGCTGCAGGTCCGGATCCTCACTGGCTTCCATAGCTACGGCGAAGAAGTCTTCCGGTGTGCGGGTCACTTTGGCACGCTTGCCTTTACCTTTCTTCACGGGCAGACCCACGGTCACACGCTCACGCAGAGTGTTAATCTTTGTGAGTGCTGCCTGCTCGGCGCTATCACTACTGCCCATCGGACACGCCACCACGATATGCGCAGCACGACGATCCATAGCCATACGGTGATAACTCAACTCGACGAGGCTGTCAATAGCGGCTTCATCTTTCATGTATTTAGGAATAGCTTGGGCACGATAACCTTTCAGCTCTTTCTTGAACGAAGCGGTGGTGTCAATACCTTGCGCCTCTGCTTCTGCCACTTTGAGTTTGAAATTTACGAACATATCCACGTATTCGTCTATCGACTTCTTCTCGATAGCTGTACCTTGGTTGTTCTTCTCATAGATGTACATGAACTCCGATGCATGAACGGGCTTACCGTTGATGGTCATCAGTACTTTGTCTTCTGCCTGCAGGCATGCTGCGGCTGCGATTAGTAAAATTAAAATACTTCGTCTCATTATCTTTATCTTTTATTGTTTCCCAATTGGTTGACTATCCGAATGGCTCAACATCCGGTATCAGCCTGCAAAGATACGTATTTTTTTTGATATACACAAATTTTATTCTATGAATAAAACTAAAA
>CAMHEP010000109.1 GCA_946184195.1 uncultured Bacteroidales bacterium
CTGCCCGTCTTCCTCAACGCACTCACCCACGAAGGTGTACATGTAGTCACCGTCAACGACTACCTGGCTAAACGTGACTCGGAATGGATGGGACCGCTCTATATGTTTCATGGTCTGACCGTTGATTGTATTGATAAATATCGACCTAATAGTGACGAGCGCCGCCGAGCCTATGCTTGTGATATCACCTTCGGAACGAATAATGAGTTTGGCTTTGACTACCTGCGTGATAACATGGCTACATCGCCGCTTGATCTCGTACAGCGTGGACATAATTTCGCCATCGTGGATGAGGTGGACTCCGTGCTTATTGACGATGCACGTACACCACTTATTATTTCTGGTCCTGTTCCTAAAGGGGAAGACCAGATGTACGATGAATACAAACATCGTGTGGAGCAATTGGTACGTACGCAGACCACTCTTACCACCAAACTGCTTGCCGAGGCTAAAGCGAAAATGCCCTCACAGGATGAGAAAGAGCGAGAGGCCGGTGAGTTAGCCTTGTTCCGCACGTTCAAGGGAATGCCTAAGTCCAAGGCTCTCATTAAGTACCTGAGTGAACCCGGTGTCAAGGTGCGCCTTCAGAAAACGGAGGACTTCTACTTGCAGGAAAACGAGAAAAATATGCACATCGCTACCGATGAACTCTATTTTGTCATTGACGAGAAGAATAAGTCTATCGAACTGACGGACAAGGGTATCGACGCCTTGACGGGAACAACGGACGACCCCGACTTCTTCGTCCTGCCCGACGTGGGAAGCGAGATGGCTGACGTGGAGAAAGAGAACCTTACCGCTGAAGAGAAACAGCAACGTAAAGATGATATTTTGGCTAACTATTCAGTGAAGTCTGAACGTGTTCATACGGTGCACCAATTGCTTAAAGCATATACCCTCTTTGAGAAAGATGTCGACTATATCATCGATAACAATGAGGTGAAGATTGTGGACGAGCAGACCGGTCGTGTGATGGAAGGTCGTCGGTGGTCGGATGGACTGCACCAGGCTGTGGAAGCAAAAGAGAATGTGAAAGTGGAGGGTGCTACACAGACCTTTGCTACCATCACGCTGCAGAACTATTTCCGCATGTATAATAAATTGTCAGGTATGACCGGTACTGCAGAGACAGAGGCAGGTGAGTTCTGGAATATATACAAGTTGGATGTAGTGGTTATCCCAACCAATAAGCCGATAGCCCGTGTGGACATGAACGACCGTATCTATCGCACCAAACGGGAGAAGTACAATGCTGTCATCGAGGAAGTACAGCAACTCATCGCTGCCGGACGTCCGGTACTCGTTGGTACAACCAGCGTGGAAATCAGTGAGTTGTTAAGTCGTATGCTTACCTTGCGTAAGATACCGCATAATGTGTTGAATGCCAAACTCCACCAACGTGAAGCGGAAATCGTAGCGGAGGCCGGACGGAAAGGTATTGTGACCATTGCTACGAATATGGCAGGTCGTGGTACGGATATAAAGCTCACGCCCGAGGTGAAGGAGGCAGGCGGTCTTGCCATCATTGGTACAGAGCGTCATGAGTCACGACGCGTGGACCGTCAGTTGCGTGGACGTTCCGGGCGTCAGGGAGACCCCGGTTCCAGCGTTTTCTTCGTTAGCCTCGAGGACGACCTCATGCGTATGTTCGGCTCGGAACGTATAGCGTCTGTAATGGACAAGATGGGATTTGAGGAAGGTGAGATGATTGAACACTCGATGGTCAGCAATTCTATCGAACGCGCGCAGAAAAAAGTGGAGGAAAATAACTTCGGTATTCGTAAACGCCTCATCGAGTATGATGACGTAATGAATCAGCAACGTAATGTCATCTACGCCAAACGACGTCACGCACTAATGGGTGAACGTATCGGCGTGGATATCACGAATATGATTTACGATACTGCCGAGTCGCTCATTGCCGATGCACGTAACACGATGGATTATGCGTCGCTTGAGTTTGATGTGATGCAGACTTTTGCGATGGAAATGCCCTTTGACGAGGATACCTTCCGCGGTACTAAGGAGCAACGCTTGAGCGAGCTGCTTGGCGAGGCGGCTATTGAGGCGTTCAAACGTCGTATGGACAAACTCACCACAACGGCTAACCCTGTTATTCAGCAGGTATACAAGGATAAGGGAGCTATGTACGAGAACATCCTCATCCCAATCACGGACGGAAAGCGTGTATACAACATCGCCGTGAACCTCAAACGTGCTGCCGAAACAGAGAGTAAGGAGGTCATTAAGGAGTTCGAGAAACGCATGCTTCTTTATGTCATCGATGATGAGTGGAAAGAGCACTTGAGGCAGTTGGATGACTTGAAACAGTCGGTACAAAATGCCAGCTACGAGCAGAAAGACCCTCTACTAATCTATAAACTCGAGTCTTTCAATATCTTCCGCCAGATGTTGGATAGCCTCAACCGACGTGCGATCGCTATCCTGTTACGTGGGCAGATACCTCAGCAACAGCCGCAGAATGTGCAGCAAGCACAGGCAGAACGCCGTATGGATATGAGCCGCTATCGTACTCAAAAGGATGCTGTGGAACGTGCTGCGCAGGCTAGTGGCATGGCGCAGGCTGCTGGACGCGACACTCGGGAGATGAAGCGTCCCGAACCCATTCGTGTGGATAAGAAACCGCGCCCCAATGACCCATGTCCCTGCGGCAGTGGCAAGAAATATAAGCAATGCCATGGCAGATTGGAGGCTTAAAATCGGTCAATGGTGGCAGCAAAAGGCTCTACCTTTTCTCACGGACAAGCGCACCCTTTTAGGGTTGTTCTTGTTCGTGGGTTTTATTGCTTCTGTCACTCGACCGCATTCGCACAATAACTTCGATATCTTCTGTGGAGTCTTCCACCACGTGTGGAATGGACTGGATCTCTATGCTGCCTATCCGGAGGAATACTTTGATGTCAACCATTATGGACCGGTGTTCTCTCTGGTCATAGCGCCTTTCGCCTTATTGCCCACATGGATGGGACTGCTCTGCTGGAATATGGTGCTCGCTTTGGCACTCTATCTCGCTGTGCGTGAGACTGCTACGGACGATAGACAACATATTTTTATTGTTTGGTTCTGCGCACATGAATTGCTGACTGCGCTCTTTATGCAGCAGTTTAATGTCGCTATTGCAGCAATTATCTTAATGAGCTACACGTTCATCGAACGCGAGAAAGAACCGTGGGCTGCTTTCCTTATTATATTAGGTACGCTCGTTAAACTATACGGCATTGTAGGAATAGCTTTTTTCTTCTTCTCTAAACACAAAGGGCGTTTTGTGGGATGGTTGGTCGTATGGTCGATTATTCTCTTTGTGGCGCCTATGTTGATTTCGTCCTACTCCTATATCATCGACCAGTACCACGGGTGGTATATGTCCCTCATAGGGAAGAATGACGCTAACCAATTTTCTGCGATGACCAATATATCCTTGCTCGGATTTATTCGTAAGACTGGCTATGTACTTACCTATGGCATTCAGGATATCCAAGCGGTTATGTCGGAAACGAAGGCGCCCAACGACTGTTTTTGGTCTCGTTATAGTGACCTCCCGGTTATACTTACCGGGATGTTGATGATGGCGGCTTCCCTCTTCCTTCGCGTGAAACAGTGGAAGAATCCTGCCTATCGTCTGTCTTTCTTGGCATCCGTGATGATGTTTGTCTGCCTTTTCTCTACGGGCACAGAGTCCAGCGGATATATCACGGCATTGGTCGGAGTCGCCATTTGGTACACATCAGCACCTTGGAAGCGTTCCGGATGGGATATCTTCCTCATGGTGTTTGCTTTTATCTTAACTTCCATGTCTCCCAGTGACCTTTTCCCGCGCTATTTGCGTACGGAGTTTGTGCGTCCCATGGCACTGAAAGCTCTTCCGGTCATTATCATATGGCTGCAACTTATTTTCGAAATGCTTACTCGTGATTATGATGCGAATACGGCTGTTCGTCATAATTAGTTTGTGTTGGATAACGGCTGTTGTACTGCCTGCGCAGGATTCATTACGACTCCATCCGGATACTTTTCGACTGCAAGAGTTACCCTCTACTGTGGGCGATTTATGGCTATTGGATCTGGTTGAGCGAAACTATAAGGCACGTTTCTCGGACTCCATCCAGCGTGAGGTGGTCATCTCTGCCATGCGACTCGACTCGCTCCTACACGACTCCATCATGCTCGATTCGCTCAAGCGTGTTTATTCCGTACCGGCGATAGCTCATACACAGGTGGAGGGTATCACCATTGAAAAATCCCTCATTAAGGATGCCGAAGAGGATAGAGCTGACGTACTACGGGCTATTCGTGACAAACGCACTCCGTGGCGCAAGGATATCTACGTCATGGCGCAGATGACGCAGAACTATGCCACTCCCAATTGGTATCAAGGTGGTAATGCCAGTTTCGCAATGCTGGCATTGGCTAAGGGAACCATTAATTATTACAAAGGGCCTATTTCGTGGGAAAACACCGGTGAGTGGAGAATGGGATGGTCTACTATCAGTGGCGATTCGCTCCATAAAATCAACACTACCGATGATTTGTTGCGACTCTACTCAAAGTTTGGTTACGAGTTTTACAAACACTTGTTTGCTATTGGTTCCGTCGAGTTCGAGACGCGTTTCTTCCCCACATATAAGTC
>CAMHEP010000110.1 GCA_946184195.1 uncultured Bacteroidales bacterium
CCCGACAACACCGACCGCCTCGTTTGGGGCGGTCGGTGTTTTTTCTTACCCGAGTGCTAACACTCTTTCTATCTCTATTCTTCTATATGTCTGCGGCTCAGTTACACCAGACATTGATCCAGCGCATTACAGATTGCTTGCTTATCCATGTTCTGACCGATAAAGACCAGTTTCTGCATACGGTCACCATACTCTTCATCCCAATCGCGACGCAACTGCGGGTCGGTAGCTAATGCTTCGTCCAATTCCTCTTTAGGCATGGTGGCAATAAATTGTCCCGCCTGCTTGATTCCCATCTGCTTACCTGCTTGCTCAAACAGATAGCACATATCGTATTCTTCCTCGAAATAGCACATTCCTTTACAACGAATGACCGACTTAGGCCAATGGCGAGCCACAAACTCATCGAAGAGAGCAAGGTCAAAGGGACGACGACGATAGTATACAAACGTTCCTATACCATACTCCAATGCTTCACCTTCTCCCTCGTGATGATGGTGGTGATGCTCGTGGGCATGATGATGTTCATGGTGGTGGTCGTCGTGGTGATGCTCATGGTCATGATCATCATCATCGTCATCATCATCGTCGTCATCGTCATGCTCTTCCGGCACATCACCTTCCACACCCTCTATCCAGGCAGCCGAACCGGCTACTTCGTCAAAATGGAACAGGTCTGTGTTGAGCAGTTTATCCAATTCCACATCACAATAGTTGCACGGGATAATCTCGGCATGCGGTTGAATAGCTCGGATGATATCCGAGATATGCTTTAGCTCCGCCTCTGTAACATCTGCTGCCTTATTAAGCAAAATCATGTTGCAGAACTCAATCTGCTGGATAACAAGATTTGCCAAATCCTCTTCTTCAAAACGCCGACTACCTGTCAAATCTTCGCCCGAAGCGAACTCGTCACGTAGACGCAAGGCATCTACCACAGTCACAATATTGTCCAAGACGGGTATGCCATCCTTGGCATACTGCGGGGCATAGGAGGGTATAGAACAAATCGTCTGCGCAATAGGTGCGGGCTCGCAGATACCGCTTGCCTCAATCACGATATAGTCGAACTTATGGGTTGCAATAATGTCGTGCAGTTGCTCGATAAGGTCTGTCTTGAGTGTACAACAGATACACCCGTTCTGCAGTGCCACCAGACTATCGTTCTTTCTGGATGAGGTCGGCGTCAATATTCACCTCGCCGATATCATTGACTATCACGGCAAATCGAATACCTTTCTTATTTGCCAATATACGATTAAGAAGTGTAGTCTTACCGGACCCAAGATACCCCGTGAGTAGCAAGACTGGAGTTTTATTTACTTGATTCATAAGGATATATATTTATTTGTTTTTAACAAGTTGGTCTATTTTCTCATTCAGTTCGTCTATCTTACGCAGTACCTCGTCATTGTTATCGCTCACCATAGCGTCTACGAAGATGGAGTTAACTATCGACATTCCTATTATTCCCAATGTGACTATTTATTGATAATAGCTTTTCTCGTGGGACGCCACATCATTGTCAAGTACACCACACGAGCTACCAAGTGTACAAAATAGGCCAAATACAATGACTGAATTCCCCATATCGGCGACAGTACGGCATACGCTATGACGAAACCTAAAGCTGCCCAGATCATCGCGTTACGAATAGCTATGCCTGCGGTTGCCCCTACATATATTCCATCCCACATAAAAGCTAACGTCGAGATAATTGGCATTGCAATCAGCCATCCAAGGAAAGGATAAGCGGCTGCAATCAGTTCTGTGTCGTTGGTCATAAGTGCCACGCAATCTATGCCCCACACAGCATAAACCATTGTGAATACGCCCCCCACGGCAAGTGACCATATGAAAAGCAGTCGCACTACTTTATTAAGTTCGTCCTGATGCTGCTTGCCTATCTGTACTTCACCGATAAAACGTCCAACAAGTGCCTCACCGGCATATGCGAAGCCATCCACAAAATAGGAGAAGAACATAAATAATTTCATAATAATCGACCCGACGGCGAGCATCTGGTCACCATAAACGGATGATAAGGACGTAAAGCCCACATAGATGACCATAAAACAAAGTGAACGAATAAACAAATTGCCATTGAGAGACAACAGATTCCTTATCTGTTGCCACTGCAATACATCCGCCACCTTATTTAATATATACACATACGTGCGATAGCGTGTCATCAACAATGTCAGGGCAAGAATTAGTCCCGAATATTGGGCAATCAGTGTTCCATACGCTACTCCGATAGCCCCCAGCGGTGTATATACTGCCAGCCCATACGACGCGACCATATTCACCACATTGACTACAATATCGCATACCATCGGTGATACTGTATCCTGCATGCCGATAAACCATCCCTTGAAAGCCATCAACGCTAATGTAGCCGGAGCTGCCCATACACGCACATAGAAGTATTGTCTCGCGAAATCTTCTACAGCCGGAGAGGATGGTATACAGAGCAGTGCTATCGTAACGAATACCCATTGCAACAACCATATTATCGCAGTCGCAGCTGCCGATATGCTCAATGATTGTGCTAATAAGCGTGTGCAACCCTCTTTATCGCCCTGACCATAAGCCTGAGCGGTCATGCCGCTCGTACCTACTCTCAGGAAACCAAAGTTCCAGTACAGCAAGTCGAAGAGCATCGTGCCGATAGCGATACCTCCGATGATAGAAGCATCGGCTATATGTCCCACAATAGCAGTGTCCACCAGCCCGACCAGCGGAATGGTAATATTTGCCAATATACTGGGAATAGCCAGTTTGAGAATCTGCTTATTCATCGGATAAGTCCTCCGCCGACCAACAATTCGTCTTGATACATAACTGCCGATTGTCCGGGTGTAACCGCCCAAACAGGTTCATCGAAAAAAAGATATCCATTCCGCATCATAGCCCGAGAGGGGTGACTGCGATAGCGTATCTGTGCGTCTACAGGTTCATCTTCCCTGCCACGGAAAGAGTATCTGCCCAATGGGACTTCGCAAGTGTAGAGGTCATCCCTTTTACCAAGTGTCACGCGATTATTCTCTGCATCAATATGTGTCACAAAGGCAGGATAGCCCAACGCCACTCCCAATCCCTTACGCTGACCGATGGTATAGTTCACATAGCCGCTGTGCCGACCAATGACCTTTCCTTCGCTATCCACAAAATCGCCTGCCTCACTCACGCATCCCTCCGAAGCAAGGAAATGACGATAGTCATTATCGGGAACAAAGCATATCTCCTGACTCTCGCTCTTCTCACTCAATTGCTTGAAACCGTGTGCCAAAGCGATATCACGCACTTGTTGCTTGGTCAAATCTCCCAAGGGGAATAGTGTCCGCCTCAGGTTCTGCTCAGTGAGCATCCATAGGAAATAGGTCTGGTCCTTATGAATATCCACGGCCTTGCGCAAATAGACATGATTGTCACGTTCAGCAATACGTGCATAGTGCCCGGTTGCCACAAACGAACATCCGTATTCATCCGCTACCTTTAAGAGTTCTCCCCACTTGATATGCGAGTTGCACAACACACACGGGTTGGGAGTACGCCCCTGTCGATATTCGTCTACGAAATCTCTTATCACACATTGGCGGAACGTATTACGGAAGTCCACGATATGGTGCTCAAAACCCAATTTCTCTGCGAGGTGTTTCGCTTCCATAATTGAATCCACCGAGCAGCACCCTTTTTCCCTCTTGAGACAACTCTCACGCATGGAGTCATATGTCCGGAAAGTCACCCCCACCAACTCATACCCCTGTTCAAGCAGCAACATCGATGCTACCGAACTGTCTATACCGCCGCTCATGGCTATCAATACCCGTTCCATTCCTCTCTCCTATCTATATGGTTATGCCCTCATCATCCTCTCTATCGGTTTCATTGCTTCGCGTGCCACCTCCGGGTCAACCATCACCTCGGGAGACTCATTCCTTAGGCATGCGAGCAATTTCTCCAACGTATTTTGGCGCATATACTCACATTCATTACAATGGCATCCCACACCCTCCGTCTGCTCCGGAGGAACCGGCAGGAATGTAACTTCCGGGCAAGCCTTCTGCATCTCATGGATAACTCCGGACTCGGTAGCAATGATATACTCCTTGTCGTCGTGTTGCTTCACGTAGTTTAGAAGGGCTTGTGTCGAACCGACCACATCGCTCAATGTCAGTATCACCTGCTTGCACTCGGGATGCGCCAATACCTTAGCATTCGGGTGCTCCTTCTTCAAGGCAATCAGTGCTTCTACTGAGAAACGCGAATGGACGTGGCATGCACCGTCCCATAGTGTCATCTCCCTACCCGTTTCAGCGTTAATATAGGCACCTAAATTATGATCCGGACCGAATAATATCTTCGCATCCTTGGGCAGACCATTCACTATCTTCAGTGCGTTACTGCTCGTCACAACAACATCCGTCAACGCCTTGACGGCTGCGGAGGTGTTGACATAACTGACCACCGTGTATCCCGGATGCGACTCTTTCCATTTCCTTAAATCCTCCGCTTGGCAACTGTCTGCCAACGAGCATCCTGCTGTCGGGTCCGGTATCAGCACTTTTCTGTTGGGACAGAGTATCTTAGCCGTCTCAGCCATAAAGTGCACACCACACATGACAATGATATC
>CAMHEP010000111.1 GCA_946184195.1 uncultured Bacteroidales bacterium
TAGGTCTATGGGTCTGAGGGTTCTGCTGATGGCTGACTCTACTTCACGTTGGGCACAGGCTCTGCGTGAGATGTCCAACCGTATGGAGGAGCTGCCCGGTCAGGATGCCTTCCCGATGGACCTGAGCGCTATTATCGGTGCTTTCTATGCCCGTGCAGGCTATGTCTATCTGAACAATGGTGCAACAGGTTCGGTTACTTTCCTCGGTACGGTATCGCCTGCCGGTGGTAACCTCAAAGAGCCGGTGACCGAGGGAACAAAGAAAGTGGCACGCTGCTTCTACGCTTTGGAGCAGGCACGTGCCGATAGAAAACGCTACCCGGCTGTGAACCCGATTGACTCCTATAGTAAATATATAGAATATCCCGAGTTTGAGGAATATATCTCCAAACTGATTGACGATAAATGGCTCGGTAAGGTCAACGATATGAAGACCTACCTACAGCGCGGTAAGGATATTCAGGAGCAAATCAACATTTTGGGTGATGATGGTGTGCCCGTGGATTACCACGAAGAGTTCTGGAAGAGCGAGGTCATCGACTTCGTTATCCTGCAACAGGATGCGTTTGATAAGATAGACGCCGTATGTCCGTTGGAGCGTCAACGCTACATGCTGGATATCGTAATGGACATCTGCCGTCATGACTACAATTTCGATAATTTCCTCGAGGTGAGCGAGTACTTCAAACGAGTCATTAACCTGTGCAAACAGATGAACTACTGCGAGTTCCAAAGTGCAGACTTCAAGAACTACGAAACAAAATTGAATGAACTACTTGCTGAAAAGCAACTAAAAGCATAAGACCATGGCAAAAGCATTTCAAAAGATTTATACGCAGATTACTGCAATCACGAAAGCAACCTGCTCGCTCAAGGCAGAAGGCGTGGGCAATGACGAACTTGCCACGGTTAATGGTAAGTTGGCGCAGGTAGTGAAGATTATGGGCGACGAGATTACCCTGCAGGTGTTCCAAGGCACCGAGGGTATACCTACCAACGCCGAGGTAGTGTTCCTGGGTAAGGCACCGACACTCAAGGTGAGTGACCAATTAGCAGGTCGTTTCTTCAATGCCTATGGTGCCCCGATTGACGGAGGACCGGAGATTGAAGGTAAAGAGGTTGAGATTGGTGGTCCGAGTGTGAACCCCGTGCGCCGTAAACAGCCATCGGAATTAATAGCTACCGGTATCGCCGGTATCGACCTAAATAACACGTTGGTGTCGGGACAAAAGATACCGTTTTTTGCAGACCCTGACCAACCGTATAATCAGGTGATGGCTAATGTGGCTTTGCGTGCTGAGGTGGACAAGATTATTTTGGGCGGTATGGGGCTGACCAACGATGACTACCTCTATTTCAAGAACGTGTTTGCTAACGCCGGTGTACTGGACCGTATTGTCAGTTTCGTCAATACGACGGAGAACCCTGCCGTAGAGCGTTTGTTGATCCCGGATATGGCATTGGCTGCGGCTGAGTATTTCGCAGTGGAGAAACATGAGAAAGTGCTTGTGTTGCTTACCGATATGACTCTTTATGCCGACGCACTCGCTATTGTCAGCAACCGTATGGATCAGATTCCGTCCAAAGACTCTATGCCGGGTTCGCTTTATTCGGACTTGGCAAAGATCTATGAGAAGGCCGTTCAGTTCCCCGAGCAAGCAGGTGGCGGTTCTATCACTATCATCGCCGTGACTACTTTGTCAGGAGGTGATATTACTCACGCTATTCCTGATAACACCGGTTATATCACCGAGGGACAGTTGTACTTGCGTCGAGACTCGGATATTGGTAAGGTCATCGTCGACCCGTTCCGTTCACTGAGCCGACTCAAACAGTTGGTAGCCGGTAAGAAGACCCGTGAAGACCATCCGCAGGTGATGAACGCTGCTGTGCGTCTCTATGCCGATGCTGCTAATGCGAAGACGAAACTGGAGAACGGTTTCGACCTTACGGATTACGACGAGCGTTGCTTGAAGTTCGCTAAAGAGTATTCCGACAAGATTCTGGCTATCGATGTCAATATTAACACTACTGAGATGCTTGACATAGCATGGAAACTATTTGCAACCTTCTTCAAACCGGAAGAGGTGAATATCAAGCAGGCATTGGTGGATAAGTATTGGGTAAAGGATTAACGCGGTGCGTTGATTGATACTGATTTTATTGAATGAAGGATGAAGGGTTATAGTTAGAGATTATGGCTATTACTTATCAGTTTAATAAAACTTCGCTCCAAAATCTGGAGAAGAACCTGAAGATGCGTCAGCGTACTTTGCCTACGTTGCAATCCAAGGAGTCTGCTCTGCGTTTAGAGGTGAAGAAAGCAAAGGACGAAATCAAGGCTCTGGATGAAGAGGTGAATCGCCGTATTCGCGATTACGACCAGATGCTGGCACTATGGGGAGAGTTCGACCGTGAACTCATCCATGTGGATGATGTGCGTATGTCTGTGAAGAAAATAGCAGGTGTACGTGTCCCTGTGCTTGATGAAGTGGTGTATTCTACCAAAGCCTTCTCCGTTTTCTCATCGCCTAAATGGTTTGTTGATGGCTTTGAACAATTGAAAGCTATCGCCGAGGTAGGAATCCGTCAGGAGTTTGTACGCAGGAAGGTAGACTTGTTGGAGTATGCTCGCAAAAAGACTACCCAGAAGGTAAACCTATTCGAGAAAGTGCAGATACCCGGCTATCAGGATGCTATTCGTAAGATTAAGCGTTTCATGGAAGACGAGGAGAACCTGAGTAAGTCGTCGCAGAAGATAGTGAAGGGCAAGCGTGAGCGCGAAGCTATGCTTGCGGAACAAGCAGGAAAGGAGGCAACGGTATGATTACCAAGATGAAGAAATATACGTTCCTCGTATTGGCAAGTGCGTATGAGTCGTTCTTGGAGCAACTTCGTGAGGCAGGCGTTGTGCATGTCACGCTCAAGGCGGAGGGAATGGCAGAGAACGAGCAGTTGCAGCAAACAATCCTTGAAGCGGAGCAACTACGGCACGTCATCAGGCAAGGTGCCCCCGACCAATTGTTAGAGGAATACAACTCTGTACTCGCCAAGATGGAGCAAGTACGCCGTGATATGCAACGTATGGAGGTCTGGGGAGAATTCTCCGCGAAGACTATAGGCGCATTGAAAGACGCAGGCTACACCTTATATTATTGTGCTGAAAAACAATTCAGCGATGAATTGGGTGTTCGTGTTAACGAGAAAGATGGTAGAGTGTATTTCGTCAGTGTGAATGTTCCCATCGAAAACGATTTCTGTGTGGCAGAGACATTGAGCGACAAATGTGCCAAGGACCTTGAGAAAGACATGGAGGCTCTCCATGCGTTGGCTGTGGCTGCCAAAGCACGTATCGAAGCTTGGACACAGGCTAATATACCTTCGTTGGAGGAACAACTGCTTGAGACTCAACGTCGTATCGACTGGCAACGTGTGACGTTGTCAACCGACTCCATGGCAGAGGGGTCGCTTAAACTATTGGAAGGATTTTGCCCGGTAGAGAACTGCGAGGCGCTGGATGCCATGTTGGCAGACCAAGCGGTATACTATGAGAAAGAGGACCCCAAGGAGGAAGACGCTACACCCGTTAAGATTCATAACAATTGGTTCGCGCGTCTTTTTGAGCCGTTAACCGGTATGTACGGATGGCCTAATTACAACGAGTTTGACCCTACACCCGTGTTGGCGCCGTTCTATCTGCTCTTCTTCGCTTTGTGTGTAGGCGATGCAGGCTATGGATTGGCACTCATACTGATAGGTTACCTTATCTACAAAGATAAGCTGAAGATAGAGATGTTCAGTGGTCTGGGACCTATTATTATGGCATTGGGCGTCGGATGTACCGTGGTAGGGTATTTGGGCGGAACATTCCTCGGTATTGATATCTATCAGGCTGCATGGATGCCCGATTGGGCTAAATCGGTGATGTTCAAGGCTTGGATAGGTGATGGTAAGGGATATTTCATGAACTATGATATCATGATGGTGATGGCATTGGTTATCGGTGTCTTCCATATCTGTCTTGCTATGACTATTAAGGCGATTAGTTATACCCTGCGATATGGTTTTCGTAAGATGGCATCTACGTGGGGCTGGCTGCTGCTTATTGTGGGGGGTATCATTACGGCCATAGCGTCAATGGTGATGAACCTGAGTGAGCAGGCTACATCGACTATCCTTATCGTCATTGCAGCTATCTCAGCGTTGGGAATCTTCCTATTCAACACTCCCGGTCGTAACCCCCTACTCAATATCGGTTCCGGTCTATGGGATACATACAATATGGTGACGGGTCTTTTGGGTGATGTCTTGTCCTACTTGCGTCTGTATGCTCTGGGTATGGCAGGTGCGATGTTAGGTGCAGCCTTTAATGACCTCGGATTGACTGTATTGGGCGAAAGTCCCAATGTGTTGACGGTGGTAGGCTTTGTGCTCATTGTAGTATTCGGACACGTGCTGAACTTGCTGATGGCATGTCTGGGAGCCTTTGTTCACCCGTTGCGTCTAACCTTTGTAGAATACTTTAAGAATGTGGGCTATGAGGGTACCGGTAAGCTTTATCGACCCTTTGCCAAATAAATGAGAAAAGATAAAAGAATATAAACAATTAAAAAAATTTAGT
>CAMHEP010000112.1 GCA_946184195.1 uncultured Bacteroidales bacterium
CATCCGCCGTAGTAGCGCTTTCCCGGATAACCTTCTGCATATTTGTTGGTCATCACACTACCCATGGCTTCCATTACCTGGTCGCTCACAAAGTTTTCACTGGCTATCAGTTCGATACCTCTCACTTGACGCTCACGCTCACGGCGGATGAGGTCAAAAATCTCGTTGTCTCGTTGCATAATAGTCTTTATATAAAAAAGTATTGATACTGCAAAGGTACGCTTTTTTTGCGAACTATGCAAATAATGTGTAAGGAAAAAATATTTGGTATTTGTTTTTCTCATTTTTTTTGCGTAACTTTGCCGTCTCTTACGGCGTGAGTGCCAATCTATATCAATGGAGGATAATTCGAATAACATAGCTCATTGTGCACAAAGGTGCTATTTGGCGATTGACCTGAAGTCGTTCTATGCCTCTGTGGAGTGTGTAGAGCGCGGATTGGATCCCCTTTTGACAAACCTTGTTGTGGCAGATAAGAGCCGTACCGACAAGACCATTTGTCTTGCTGTCTCACCGTCACTCAAGGCGTACGGTATCAGTGGAAGGGCACGACTCTTTGAGGTGGTACAGCGTGTGAGAGAGGTGAATAGGGAGAGAATGCAAAAGGCTGGACAATTGGTGCATGTCACAAGCCATGACCCTGATATACAGGCACATGCCGATTGGGGAGTGGATTATATCGTTGCTCCCCCTCGTATGCAATTCTATTTGGATTATAGCAGGCGTATACGCGCTATCTATGAGTCCTTTGTCTCTACTGATGATATACATGTCTATTCGGTGGACGAAGTCTTTATGGATGTGACGACTTACCTGCCGCTGTACCATGAGACACCAGAGCAGTTGGCTACACGTATCGTCAAACGTGTCATGGAGCAGACCGGCATTACGGCGACGGTAGGGATAGGAACGAACTTATACCTCTGTAAGATTGCGATGGATATAGTGGCTAAACATGCCAAACCCGATGAACACGGACTCAGGATGGGGCGATTGGACGAGCAGTCCTATAGGGAGTTGCTATGGGACCATCGCCCCCTGACAGATTTCTGGCGTATAGGCAGGGGCGTTGCTGCACGATTGGCTGCACATGGCATGGACACGATGGGAATGGTCGCCCGATGCTCTATTATCAACGAGGATTTGTTATATAATCTCTTTGGAGTCAATGCTGAACTCATTATCGACCATGCGTGGGGATACGAGCCTGTGCAGATACAGCATATCAAGAACTATCACACTAGATGCCGCTCCCTCAGCAGTGGACAAGTGCTGAGCGAACCGTATACCAATGACAAGGCACGTGTGGTAACCATGGAGATGGCGGATAATCTGGCAATGGAACTATTTCGCAAGCATTTGGAGAGTAAACAGCTGGTGCTCACTATCACGTATGATTCTTCCAATATGGACCGTCCCTCCGTGCAGAGAAAATATGCAGGCAAAACGCACCGTGACCACTATGGAAGGATGGTCCCCAAACATGCTCACGGAACCGCTCACCTCGATGCGAAAACCAACTCCTCAAGACTCTTTATACAAGCAGTTGCTGACCTTTTCGACCGCATCACGGATAAGGACCTCACGGTGAGGTATATTAATGTGGTGGCAGCGGATGTAACATCCGAAAATAGTCGGCGTGGAGAGGTACAACTAAGTCTATTCACACACGACAACCTGATTAACCACTCCCTTTCAACCCGTACCTTAGTGGACCCCGACAAGGAGAAACGACTGCAGAGGGCTATGTTAAACATACGGGACAAATATGGTAAAAATGCGGCGCTGCGTGGACTTAATTATGAGGAAGGGGCTACAGCACGTGAACGCAACAAGCAGATTGGAGGACATAAAGCCTGACTTTCAAGTAAAATAACAATGAGCAATACATACGACGATATTATTCATCTTCCGCGACCTGTGTCTGCAACACATAAGCCCATGAGTATGGAGGAAAGGGCGGCACAGTTTGCTCCTTTCCAAGCTCTGAAATCGGATGGCTCCGACCCGTTCGACCCCTCCGTCCCCTCCGACTTATCCGATTTGTCTGATTCGTCCGATTCCTCGCTGCTCGCTTTTTCCGTCCCGTTATAGATTAATCCGCTCGCTATGCGAGCTAAATGATGAAATGATGCGCGGCATACGCCACTTCCGACGAGGAGACCCAAACTATCATGGTGAGTAAAAAATCGCACAAACGGCAAAAAGATTTGCACGTGTGCGTTTTTTTTTGTATCTTTGCAATCGCGTTCGCTAAAAGGGCGAAAACAGATCTTTATTTGATTATTGAACATAACATAAAATCCAACTGATATGAAACTGGAAGAAATCACCAACAAAATCTACGCTGAGGGTGTAGAAAAAGGAAAAGCACAAGCCGATGCTATCATCAAAGAAGCTGAAGCACAAGCTGCCGCTATCGTGGCTAAGGCGGAGAAAGAGGCAGCCGACAGGCTCGCTAAGGCTGAGGCGCGTGCTGCGGAACTCGACAAGAATACCCGTTCGGAGTTGAAACTTTATGCGGAGCAATGCGTGAATGCACTCAGGACTGAAGTAACGAACCTTGTCAATGGTAAGATTGTAAGTGAGAATATCGAAGCGGCTACTGCCGACAAGGCTTTCATGCAAGAGGTAATCGCGAAGATGGCTGAGCAGATGGCCAAGGAGGGAAATGTGGTGATTGAGGCGAAAGATGCGAAGGCTTTGGAGCAGTACTTTGCTAAGAACGCTAAGGCGGTGCTGAACAAAGGTGTCGCCATCAAGGAGGTGAAAGGTATCGCTACCGACTTCCAACTGACCAGCGAAAAGGGTGGGTATAAACTCGCCTTTGGTGAGAAAGAGTTTGAGGCTTACTTTAAGGAGTTCCTGCGCCCGCAATTGATTGAGTTACTCTTCTGACAAAGTACCAAGTGACAAAGTACCAAGTGACAAAGTACCAAGTACAAAGTGACAAATACTTTTTTATCTACTATTTTTCCAAGCATTAAGTAGAAATGAGTTACGAATGTTTATTGGCAGGTTTGCCCGATTTGCATGCTGACATGGAGTCGCCGATGACGGAGCAAGCGTTGCTCGTCCAATTGGACGAATCGCTGACTGCATACGACAAGGAGCACCTGGCATTGCTACGCATGCGTTCGGATGATCCTCTCATCGACGAGATTGTGGAGCGATACCGCGACAACCTCATGGACCAGCCCTCGTGGTGGGATGATGCTTGCCGCGTGTTGAGCGAAGAAGACTTGCGTACCCAGATACTCTACGAATATGGGATGGCGAAAGGATGTCCATTCGTGAGAAAATGGTTCGAATATAATCAGGACATGAATAATGTCATGGCTGCAACTATATGCCGCAAGCATGGCATGCCTGTAGAAAAAGCTATCGTCGGTGATAATGAGGTAGCTCTTATTCTGCGCAAGAATCTCCCCAATAAGGATTTCGGACTGGGAGGAGTGTTGGATATGCTGCCTGAGATTATGTCGGTAGTGGAGACAACGAACCTCATGGAACGGGAGAAGAAGATGGACGCACTGCGGTTCATCTGGCTGGAGGAACAAACACGCTTTGTGTACTTCCAAAGAGAGAACGTATTGGCTTATTGGCTGGAACTGCAAATGCTTAACCGTTGGTCGATGTTGACCGTGGACAAGGGAGAGCAAGTGTTCCGCGAGATAGTAGCTGAGATGCGTTCGGGAATATCGTTTGACGAATAATAATATCAAAAGAATATGACAACAGGTAAAGTAAAAGGTATCATCGCTAACCTGGTAACGGTGGTGGTTGATGGTCCTGTGGCACAAAACGAAATCTGCTATATTTCCGTTGGTTCGGCGGGCGTGGAGACGCGGCTGATGGCAGAGGTAATCAAGGTGGGCGGCGAGAATGTATATGTTCAGGTATTCGAATCGACGCGTGGCTTGAAAGTAGGCGACAAGGTGGAGTTCACCGGCCATATGCTCGAGGTGACACTGGGTCCCGGTTTATTGAGTCGAAATTATGACGGATTGCAGAATGACTTGGATAAACTGACGGGAGTGTTCCTTAAACGCGGCGAGTATAATTTCCCGCTCAATAGAGACAAACTATGGCAGTTTACTCCGCTGGCTAAGGTTGGTGATAAGGTACAAGCTGCTGCTTGGCTCGGAGAAGTGGACGAGAACCACCAACCGCACAAGATTATGGTTCCGTTCGTCTTCGAGGGCGAATATATCGTCAAGGAGATTGCCAAGGCTGGAGAATACAAGATAGAGGATCCGATTGCAGTTCTGGTGGATGCAGATGGTAAAGAACACAAAGTGACCATGGTACAAAAATGGCCGGTGAAGAAAGCCATTCTCGCATACAAGAGCAAACCGCGTCCCTTTAAACTCCTGGAGACAGGTGTGCGTACCATTGATACCGCGAACCCCATATGTGAGGGTGGTACGGGCTTTATTCCCGGACCGTTCGGAACGGGTAAGACTGTGCTGCAGCATGCTATCTCTAAACAGGCAGAGGCAGACATCGTGATTATCGCTGCTTGTGGTGAGCGTGCTAACGAGGTGGTGGAGACCTTCACCGAGTTCCCCGAACTGGAAGACCCCCATACCGGCAGAAAACTGATGGAGCG
>CAMHEP010000113.1 GCA_946184195.1 uncultured Bacteroidales bacterium
GCCGGGCATTATTGGTGGTATATGGAGTTTGATTGTCTTCCTTCCTCAGTTGGGCTTGGATGTACGTCGTCTGCATGATATCAATCGATCCGGTTGGTGGTTACTTGTCGCTTGTGTGCCTGTGATAGGTTGGATTCTCCTACTGGTATGGGCACTGCAGAAAGGGGACGAGGGTGCTAATGACTATGGCGAAGCACCTGCTCTCTAACAGAAAAGCAATGTATGTCGGTACTGCTATGTGCATACCGACATACATATTTTTATATAATTAAATCCTACTTTTATATGAAAAAGTTGTTGCTTTCTTTTGCTCTATTGACTACCTGCTTAATGGTCAATGCACAGGATAATTTCCGCGAGATTTTCTTTCTGACGAATACCTCGGTGCCTGTCATTGAGAATACGGTACGTTATAATAGTTCCGCACAGGCTATCGAGCGTATCTACAAGAATAACGACTATTGCTCCTACATGGTTGTGCGCAAAGGAGCTCGCTATTATAATGCTGTACCCGGGGAGAATGTTTTTGAGAGCCGCCCTTCCAAGACGCAGACGGCAATGAATAATTTTGCAAAGACTGATGTCCGTATTTATCGCGGTATCTTTCCTAAGAAACCTGATTCACTCTATCATTATGCCTTGCCTTTCCCTGCCCATCGTGAGGTGCATGTAAAGGAGATGTTACAGCGTTTACGCGAACGGCGTGAACCTTATTATTCTTTCCGTTCATCCGGTTGTGATACCGTCTATGCCATGCGTGGTGGAGTGGCATGTATTTCGGGAGATAAACGAGGACTAATCATCAATCATATAGATGAGACTTTTGCTGTATATTCACATTTCGTACGCACCTTTGTCAAGGCAGGTGACCCGATTGAAGTGGGACAAGCTATCGGACTTGCTGCCGGATATCAGGTCAATGTTACTTTTCTGTATCTTGATTCGCAATTTTTCAAGAATAGTGAAACGGCAGAACAATATCCTTATACCCATTTCTCCCCCATGTTATGGAATGGTACAAGTTATGTGCGGGTAGCCGATGATCTTACCCTTATGGCCTCACCGCTTACACCGGATCTTATTACGCAGGATATGTCTAAGGCTGAACGTAAACGCTGGCTAAAAAAACATGGAATCAAATAGTTAATTTCGTCGACATTCAGATAAAATAATCGCTGTGGCGATACTCACATTCAAGCTCTCGACTACGTCTGGTGCTTGTTTTTCTCGCGGATAGGAGGGTATCCTGATACCTGCACATAGTTCTTGACGTACAGCGTCACTAATACCATTGCCCTCATTGCCCATCACAATAAAGAGAGGCGAATGGTGTAAATTTTCCTGCGAATGGTAAAGGTCCTCGCCATCCAAGAGTGTCCCTACTACATGTCCGCCTTTTTCACGCACTTGATGTAGGTATTCCGGCAGGTCCGTGTATACTATCTTTACTCGACCCAACGCACCCATAGTGGCTTGCACAACCTTGGGATTGAAACAGTCTGCCGTCTCAGCAGAACATACTATCTGCTTAACACCATACCAATCACATGTGCGGATGATAGTACCCAAATTTCCGGGATCTTGTATGCTGTCTAAAACCAATATTAGACTATCCTTGGCGGAAAAATCGTCCGATGAACAAACGGATTGCTCCGCAGAAGGAAGCCGATCGCGAAAAAAAACTCCTATCATCCCTTGTGGCGTCCGCTGGGAGGACATCTGCTCTATTTCGCTCTGGGTAGCGTTGTCGGGAGTGACAAGCAGTTTGAGTGGGAAATAGCGTCGTAGTTCCTCAATGCACCTGCTGCCCTCTGCGACAAATACATGATTTTCATCGCGCACTTTCTTTTGCTTTAGGCTGCGAATCCATTTCACTTGGGCTTTGCTGATATGTTCCATGCAATGTTATTATTTAGACTGCAAAGTTACCATTTAATTTGCATTCATGCAAATTTATTAAGGCTAAATCTTGTTTCTTCCAACTTTTTTTTGTATCTTTGCACGTCTTTTTTTTGTAAACACGACTTATGACAACATTTGTACTTGCACTCTCTACGCTTCTTACGGCATGGCAGTTCCGTCAGGAACCTTCTGCTCCAATGCCTACTGTCGATACGACTTGGCACGATGTTACAATACCTCACGACTGGGCGATTAGCGGTCCTTTTGACCGAGTTAACGACTTACAAGAAGTTATTGTGGTGCAGAATGGTGAGCAGGAACCTACTTGGAAAACAGGAAGAAGTGGAGGCCTGCCATGGATGGGACGTGGTCATTATCGCACACGAATAGCCGTGAAGCCGGGAAGATGGTATACTTTGGTCTTTGATGGTGCGATGTCACATGCTCGTGTGTTGGCTGATGGTATGGAGATTGCCTATTGGCCTTACGGATACAATACATTTGATTGTGTCCTGCCTCCGACCTTACACGATTCTGTCACTATCGATGTGCTTTTGGAGAATAAACCGCAGCAGAGCCGTTGGTATCCGGGTGCGGGACTATATCGTAATGTGCACTTGGTGGAGAGTGACTCTGTGCATATTCCAACTTTTGGTGTATGGGTGCAGACACCAAAAGTTACATTAGATACTGCTGAAATACGTGTATGCGTTGAATTGGTCAATGGATACGACACAATCACGGCTTCTACTGCCAATCTGAAAGTGGAAACAATGATACTGTATCAGGGACAACCCATCGCCCTTTTGCAAGGGCAGGAGTCTACTGCACAGATTACGCAACCACATCTCTGGAGTCCGGAAACCCCCTCTTTGTATATAGCCCGAACTCGTGTCATTCGTGATGGAATAGTAATTGACGAGCGTGATACCCGTTTTGGTATACGTTCGCTTGACTATAGTCCGGAATATGGTTTCCGTCTAAACGGCGTCGCTCGTAAGTTTAAAGGCATCTGTCTTCACCACGACCTAGGACCATTAGGTGCTGCCGTTCACCTTGATGCACTGCGTCACCAGTTAACTATGCTCAAGCATATGGGTTGCGACGCAATACGTACCAGCCATAACATGCCTGCACCGGAGTTGGTGGAACTATGTGATGAGATGGGACTAATGATGATGGTGGAGCCTTTCGACGTATGGAATGCCGGTAAGACAGATAATGATTACCACGTGGAATTTCCTGATTGGTGGCAACGCGATATTACCAATATGGTGAAACACTATCGTTCTCATGCTTCTGTGGTGATGTGGTCCAGCGGTAACGAGGTATGGAATCAAATATTGGATGATGGCATCGAATTAGTGACGAAGTTGCAAGACCTCTTCCATCGCTTAGATCCGACTCGCCCTGTTACTAATGGTATGGATCAGGCTAAACAGATTATCCATAATGGTTTTGGTGCCGCGGTTGAGATTCCAGGACTCAACTATCGCACTGCCCGATATGAGGAAGCATATCATTTCTTGCCACAGAAGATGATCCTCGGCTCGGAGACGGCCTCTACGGTTTCCAGCCGTGGCGTATACAAATTGCCGGCGATGTTGCGTGACTTTGCTACTTATCCTGACCATCAATCATCGGGTTATGATCTTGAGTACTGCCCATGGTCGGGACTCCCTGAACAGGACTTTCAACTGCAGGACGATTATTCATGGACACTTGGACAGTTCGTGTGGACCGGCTTTGACTATCTGGGAGAGCCATCTCCTTATGATACGGACGCATGGCCGAGCCACTCCAGTTATTTTGGCATCATCGATTTGGCTTCGTTGCCCAAAGATCGCTATTATCTTTATCGCAGTCAGTGGCTTAGCAACGAATCGACGCTACATGTGTTACCACATTGGAATTGGTCGCCTGGTGATACGGTTCCAGTGTTCTGTTATACCTCATATCCGGAGGCGGAACTCTTTGTCAATGGTAAGAGTTATGGGCGCTTGCGCCATGCTACGGCAGCTGAGACAGAATTATTGGCTTCTGGGGAATTGATAGATGGAGTGAGCCGTATGCCGGAGGTTGACTTCTTTGAGGTACCCGAGTGGGGAAGCGCTCCTCGTCCTGAATTGTTGCCGCGCTATCGACTCATGTGGTTTAATGTACCTTATCGCAAGGGTAAGATAGAGGTGGTTGCATATGACGCCCAAGGACGTCGCGCCGACACAAAGATAGTCGAGACGGCAGGCAAACCTCACCATTTGGAATTGGAGTGGGCAAATCGTGATGAGAACCCTACCGAACTCTGCTATGTGACGGTTCGAGTGGTTGATTGTAAGGGACGACTTTGCCCAAATGCAGACTGTCTCATTAGCTACAAGGGAGATGGTTTTGTCGCAGCGGCTAACGGAAATGCTGCTTGCTTGGATAGTTTTGTCAGCGGTCAGATGCATGCCTTTGCCGGTGCATGTACTTTCATTGTACGTAGAGGAAGTCGTGGCACTTTTACAGCACCTCGTCTTAAACAAGCTAAACTTAGCCTTTGATATTCTCTGCCTATGTCTTTTGCGCGACTAAAAAACGATTTTCTCAATGCCTTATTGCTTTTCTATACTGCTTATTGACTTCAAACA
>CAMHEP010000114.1 GCA_946184195.1 uncultured Bacteroidales bacterium
TCGGAAAGCTCTCCCGTCAGGTTGAATCTTGAGATTGGTCTTGACTGGAGACCGGTTAAGAATCTCAGTATCGTGATTTCTCCTTTATCGTACAAGATGATACATGTCCATGATACCATCCGTATGCAGCAGACTGATTTTGGTGTGCCGGAGGGGAAAATGACGCTGAACGATGCTGGTTCCACATTGCGTATTAACTATACATGGAAACCTGTCCGCGAGATTTCTTTGGACGGACGATTCTATCTGTATACCAACTACTCACGTGTGGAGATTGATTTGGAATTGAACTGTGATTTTATCATCAACCGTTTCCTTTCGACGCGTGTGACGCTACATCCGCGTTATGATAACACGGTTATCTACAAGGACGACTCACGAGCCCATGTGCAGTTTAAGGAAATTGTGTCAGTGGGTTTCGCCCATAAGTTCCACTAACGTATCCCATCGAATGACAGAGTCGTGACCATATTTCCACATATGTTCACGTATTTTGCTTACGGATACCTCTTCGCCTATGTGGCTCTTTGAGTAGAACTTATCCGCGTAGCAGATAATCTTCTCCTCAAGGCTCACGGGGCAGTAGTCGCGGACGGGGATATTCAGGTTCTCGTAGATAACTTGTTCCATGGGTATACCGCTGCCGGTATGTCGCTCAGCCACCAGCGCATGACGCGGTAAGCCTTCGCTGCGCAGCAACTCTGCACCCAGGTAACCATGTTCGATATAAGGGTGCTCGCCCATGCAGTATATCTTGGGTGCGTTGCATAGGTAGATACCTATATCGTGCAGCATTGCCGCTTCTTCCACGAACTGTCTGTCTACCTGCCATTCGGGGTGCATATCCACAATCTTGAGGGCGCGATCACGCACCTGTTCGCTATGGGTAACTAATATATGGCGAAGCTCTGGTTGCTCCGCGTAGTATTTGTCTATGAGTCTATTTACCATGTGCTCTTTCTTGGGGATTAACGGAGACCGTTGAGTAATGATTTACTATCCATTCGTTTCTTGCCGGGTAATTGCAATTCCTCTATGGAGACATCGCCGTCTACACAATGCAATCGGATTGGCTCATTACCCTGCGAACGGGATACTTTGTATATCTTTACGTTGTTATAGATTTGACCCATTATCTCTAAGTCACACCATGCAGCAGGGTAGGGACATAATCCGCGAACCATATTTCTCACTTCCTCCATAGTCATCTTTTCTGCTTCGATGCGGCAATTTTCCTTGAAGAGTTTGGGGGCAGGACGCATTTCTGAAATCTCCTCCTGGGGAGTCACAGGTAGGTCAACGCCCTTATCTGCACATTCAATGATTAAGTCAGTGGTACGAGTAACCATTTGCTTACTCAGTGCCATCAGCCTGTCATGCACACTCCCTGCGTCCTCTTCGTCGCCAATAGAGATGCGTTCCTGCAGGATAATATTGCCTGTGTCAATCTCGTGCTTAAGCATAAAGGTGGTCAGTCCCGTCTCTTTATCGCCGTGTATTACCGCCCAATTGATAGGAGCAGCACCGCGGTATTGCGGCAGGAGCGAACCATGTACGTTGAAGGTTCCGTATTTCGGCATCGCCCATACAACCTCCGGTAGCATGCGGAAAGCGACAACTATCTGCAAGTCTGCACGCAAGGCGCGCAGTTCCTCTACAAACGTCTCATCTTTTAGTTTCTCCGGTTGTAACACTTTGAGCCCGTGTGCCATGGCATATTCCTTTACCGGACTGTATTGTATCTTATAGCCGCGTCCGGCTGGCTTGTCGGGCATCGTGATGACTCCGACTACGTGATATCCACCTTCCACCAAAGCCTCCAAGCCTGCTACAGCAAACTCAGGGGTGCCCATATATACAATTCTAAGGTCTTCTTTTTTCATGTCGTAAAGCGTTAACTATCAAATAGATTCCCCATATGATAAAAGGAATACTCAGCAACTGACCCATATTGAGTAGCATACCTTGTTCAAAGGCTTCCTGGTCGTTCTTGATAAACTCAAGCAGAAAACGTACGCCGAATATTATCTCGAGGAACACGCCGAATATCATACCTTCTCGTTTATATAGTTTTCCCCATTGGTACATCGTGACTGTGATGACGAATGCGGCCAAACAGTAGAGCATTTCATAGATCTGCGTAGGGTGACAGGGAACGGTTTGACCGTCGCGGACAAAGATAAATCCCCAAGGTAAATCCGTGGGACCACCATATATCTCGCTGTTCATTAGGTTGCCCAAACGGATGGCTGCACCGCATAGACATACGCCAATCACAAGCCTGTCGAATATCCATACAAGTGACGTCTTGTATTCTGGTTTCTTGGAGAACTTATATTTATTTACTGCCCATACAGCGAGTATTAGTCCTGCCGCACCTCCATGACTTGCCAAGCCGCCTTCCCATATCTTAAGCATCGCTAAAGGATTCTCTATGTACGGATTACGGTAGTTGATAGTCCATGCGAAAATCTGTATGGGATCGTTGGTCAAATGCCATTCGTAGAATAGACAATGACCTATTCTGGCACCCAAAATCGCACCCAATGTCAGCCAGACAAAGAGGATGTCTAACCATTCTTGAGGTAGTTTTTCGTATTGATAAATCTTTACTTGTGTCCAATAAACCAGATAGATTCCTATGGCCCATAATATGCCGTACCAGCGTATGCCGCCGTTTAGACCCCAGTGGATTGCTTTCGGGTCAACATCCCAAATGATTGCGTCTAACATCCCCAGTTCAGTTTGTCTTTAAGCGATTGGATAAAACTATGGTTCCCTATTTGCACCAATTTTACCGTACGTTTGGATTTCTCAATATGCAGCGTCACATCTTGTGTCACCACTTGGCTGCGACCGTCTATGCTGACCATGTAGTTACCGGAACGGCTTCGCACTTTCAGGTCCAGTTGCCAATCATCGGGGACTACCAACGGTCTGTCGTGCAAACTATGACTGGCTATCGGGGTCAGAAGGATTCCGCGAGCCTGTGGTACCATAATCGGACCGCCTGCTGACATGTTGTACGCGGTTGAACCGGTGGGGGTCGCTATGACTAATCCGTCTGCTTCATAGCAGTTGAGCATCTCTCCGTTCACGCTGACATCCACCGTAATCATACTGCTTAGCCCCTCTTTCAACACCGACACTTCATTGAGTGCCTCATTGCTGACAAGGTGACCACCCTCCGAACTATCTACGTGCAACAGAATGCGTTGCTCAATAATATATTGACCGGCTATGAGTTGGCTGAGAATTAAGTCCACATGTTTGGTCTCTACTTCGGCTAAGAAACCTAAATGGCCATAGTTAATGCCTAAAATAGGTATTCCTGTTTCTATCAGCTGTCCGGCTGTCGTAAGGAAAGTACCGTCACCGCCAACGGACAAGGCAAACTCTACTTCACCAACTGTCGTAGGCAGGAAGGGAGCATAGTCTCTAAGGTTTAACTCCTGCCTTAATTCTTGGGATAACCGCACGTCCACTCCGCGTCGCGCGAAGAAATCCAACAGGTGGTCTATCTCTTCACGGATGTGGTCCTTTTGGGCATTGCCGAATATTGCGATTGTCATACTTTTCGTATTTTTCATTTTCAGGGTGCAAAGTTATAAAAAAATTTTGACATGTCAAAAAAAAAGTGTATCTTTGCGCCTTGAAATGACGAAACTCAGCGTTAATATTAATAAGGTGGCAACTCTGCGAAATGCGCGCGGTGGCAATGTGCCTGATGTGGAGCGTTTTGCTGTCGATTGTGAACGCTTTGGCGCTGAGGGTATTACCGTTCACCCACGGCCCGATGAACGGCATATCCGGCGTTCGGATGTCTTTGCTCTTAGACCTTTGATTCATACGGAGATGAACATTGAGGGATACCCTTCCGATGACTTCGTGGCGCTCGTTTGTGACGTCCGTCCGGACCAGGTAACCCTCGTGCCGGATTCTCCGGAGCAACTCACTTCCAACCATGGGTGGGATACCTTGGCGAATAGGGAGCGTCTGACAGCGCTGGCTCAGACCTTCCATCAATGTGGCATACGCGTTTCGGTCTTTGTGGACCCGGATGCGAGGATGGTTGAGGGCGCCAAAGAGTGTGGCGTGGACAGGGTGGAACTCTATACGGGACCTTACGCTGAATTGTTCCCCTCACAACCTCACAAGGCTATCGAACTGTATAGACCGGCTGCCGAGAGGGCAAGAGACCTCGGTTTGGGGCTGAATGCCGGACACGACCTGAATACAGCCAATCTCCCGGCTTTTATTCATGCTTTCCCTTGGACTGCGGAGGTCAGTATCGGACATGCCCTGATTGCGGATGCTCTGTATCTCGGAATCGAAGAAACTATTAAACAATATAAATATGCTCTTTCAAATTGACACTATCAATGCCTTAGCCGACGAAGCGGCTATCGCTCAGGAACCCGTTCAGGAATCCATTAATCTTTGGACCATGGCGCAGTATGGTGGCTGGATTATGATTATCCTTGCTCTCATG
>CAMHEP010000115.1 GCA_946184195.1 uncultured Bacteroidales bacterium
CTGCCACTTTCTCTGAATGCGAATATGCTTGTGGAGGGCATGTGCATCCCGAACTCATCATCGTTGAGATTATCGGTGAGGACAATCTGCCTGTGGCTGACGGTCAGCCTGGTGAGGTGGTAGTCACTACGCTTGGCGTTGAAGCCATGCCCCTGCTTCGTTTCCGTACGGGCGACATAGCCGCTAAGATAGTGGAACCCTGTGCGTGCGGTCGCCGGTCCTATCGACTCACCCCTCTCATCGGACGCAAGCATCATATGATTAAGCTCAAGGGTACAACGCTCTATCCGCCGGCTATCAACGATGTGCTGGATAACACTCCCTACGTGGAGAATTATATTGTGGTAGCTCGTGCTTCCGCTGCCGGAACGGACGAGGTGGTGGCGCGTGTCGGACTCAGAGAGGACTCTACGCGTCTGCCGAATGGTCACGAGGCGGTAGTGAGCGACCTGCAGGAACGTTTTCGCTCTCGTCTGAGAGTCACGCCCCTTATCGAAATATTGCCTGTGGATGTGATACGACATATCAATTTCCCGGCTAAGAGCCGCAAACCTGTTAAGTTTATCGATGAACGTACTCATTAGGTTATACGATTTCTTTGCAGACCATCCGTGGCTGCGACGCGGTGTGTTAGCGGTACTGGTGGTTCTGTTGGTATTGTCGCTCATGCGGCTTCGTTTTCGCGAGGATATCAGCGATTTCCTGCCCGATAGCGAGGACCGTGAACAGTTGATGCATTCGCCCGATGCGGGTAAGATAGTCTTTATCTTCTCGCTCGTTGATACAACGTTGGCAGACCCCGACCGGCTGTGCGATGCCATCGATGCCGTCCCTCTTCCGTTGCAGACACTGCCGTTGGAGGACGAGGCGGCACGTTATTTCCGTACGTTGCCCTATGTGCTCACCGATAGCGACTATGCCCGTATTGATAGGGCTCTTCATCCCGACTCGGTGCACCGTCGACTCTTGGAGCGTAAAGCATGGTTGCAGGTGCCGCTCAGTGGTATGCTGGTACCCCTCATGGCGTACGACCCACTCAACCTCTTCCCGCTACCTCAGACCAACGGTTTTACCCTCTATGACGGATATATGTTTGCCAAGGATAGGAAGACAGCCTTTGCCTTCTATACATCTGCTCATGGCACGGCGGAGACGCAGCGTAACAGCCTGCTGGTCGATTCACTCACGGCGGTGATTAGTGCTTTGTCGTGCGACTATCCGGATGTCTCTATCCGGCTGAATGGAGCACCGGTGGCAGCGGTGACGAATGCACGACAAATCAAGCGTGACAGCGTCTTGGCACTCACACTGGCGGCAGTACTGATAGCTCTGTTGCTCTATTATTCGCTGCATAGTTGGCGCAGTCTTTGGCTCATCGTCTTTGCCGTAGCCTTCGGCTTACTCTTTGCATTAGGACTGATGGCATGGATACATCCCGAGATGTCGCTTATCGTGCCGGGGATAGCCGCCGTGCTGGTTGGTATAGCGGTCAATTATCCTTTGCACCTCATCGTCCATCGGCAGTATACCCTCACCATGCGGGAGACGCTGCAGCAGGTGCTCTCTCCCCTCCTCGTGGGTAATGTGACTACCGTTGGTGCTTTCCTTGCCCTGCTGCCGCTACGCAGCGTGGCGTTGCGTGACCTCGGACTCTTCTGTGCACTCATGCTGATGGGGACGATACTCTTCACCGTTGTCTTTCTGCCGCATTATCGTTTCGCTACTCCTCGTTTCGACCGTTTCTCGTGGGTGAGCCGCCTCATGGACCGCACCTCATCGTGGCAACCCGAGCGGCATAAGGGAATACTTGCTCTTGTGGCGGCGTTGACCATACTGTTTGCCATCTTCGCTCCCCGCGTACGTTTCGATGCCAACCTCTCCCATATCAACTATCTCACGGCGCAGCAGCGAGCCGACTTCGCCTTGGTGGAGCGACTCATGCCTAAGAGCACCTTGGTCACCGACTCGCCCGAGCAATGGAACAGGTTCTGGGAGTCCAGACGTGATACCCTCATCGCACGGACGAATACCAGCGCCGAGGCTTTAGGGTTCCGACGGGGTGCTTTCCTCCCCTTTGAGCACTTGCTGAGTGATGCTCCCGCTCCCTCGCCTGACTCCATGCAACGACTGCAACAGACAGTTACTTCCTCCCTGCGGGACAGTTTCGACTATATCGGTGCCGTTTGTTCGCTCATCGTCTTTGTCTTCCTATGGCTCAGTTTCCGGCGTCTACGCTTTGCCCTTGCCGCTTTCTTGCCGATGGTGGTCGCGTGGGTATGGATATTGGGAATCATGGGACTGACAGGAATGCAGTTTAATATTGTCAATGTCATCCTGGCTACCTTCATCTTCGGACAGGGGGACGACTATACGATCTTCATCACTGAGGGGTACCTTACGCCTCATTCGCAGGGAGAGGAACAACGGCTGCAGCAGTATAAGAATGCGGTCATCCTCTCTGCCCTCATCATGTTCATCGGTATGGGAGCTCTCATTGTTTCGCGCCATCCGGCTATGCATAGTCTGGCATGTCTCACGCTGCTTGGTATGACCTGTGTGGTCGTCATGGCATACATCGTTCCCCCCCTCGTCCTTCGTCCCCCTTTTTTGCGGAATAATAAAAAATAATTTGCTAATATCGAATAATTGTTGTATCTTTGTCGCTTGATACGATAAAACCTATATGTTACTGTTAATTTTTCTCTACTTATTATTGACACTGACGGTGTCGTTTCTATGTAGTATCTTGGAGGCGACGCTTATGTCCACCACAATGTCATATTTGACTATGCGTGAGGAGGAGGGTAGTAAGGGAGCATCTATGATGCGTGCTTTCAAGCAGGACACGGACCGTCCTCTTGCTGCTATCCTTTCGCTCAATACGATAGCTAACACCGTCGGTGCTGCCGGTATCGGTCGTCATACCGCTATGCTCACCAATAGCCGATGGATAGGTCTGGCAGTGAGCCTGGGTGTGACCCTGCTCATCTTGGTCTTCGCTGAGATTATCCCTAAGACGATGGGTACTACTTATTGGAAGAAGATGACTAACTTCGCCGCCTATGCTATTCAGGCGCTCATCTACCTCATGTATCCTATTGTCAAACTCATTGAGTATATCACCCGTCTCTTCCCTGAGCCGTCTGATGCGGGTGTGAGTCGTGAGGAGGTTGTTGCTTTGGCTTCCGTCGGTGAAGAAGAGGGCGTTATTGAGGAGAACGAGAATCGAATGATACGCAACCTCATGCGACTGGATGATATACCTGTGGGAGATGTGATGACGCCCAGTGTGGTGGCGGCTATCGCACCCGAGTCGATGACGCTCAAGGACTATTACGACAGCGACGAGTACGACCATTTCTCACGTATACCCGTCTATGCCGATTCTCCCGAATATATCACCGGTTATATCCACCGTAACGATGCGTTGGAGGACCTTACCGAGGATCAGTTCCAGAAGACGTTGGGTGAGATTAAACGCTCGCTCCCTATGTTCAACGAGGAAATGACTGTCGGTGAGGTGTTCGACTCCATGCTTAAGCAGAAGTGTCAGATTGCTGTAGTTATTGACGAGTATGGTTCTTTCCGCGGTATCATCACCTTGGAGGATGTGATTGAGACAATCTTTGGCTTCGAGATTATCGACGAGAACGATGAGATAGCGGACATGCAGCAGTATGCCCGTGAACGTTGGAAACAGCGTCAGCGCCGTTTCACTCGACCTCTATCGAATCGGAAACAGGAGACTCCGGCTGCGGCTGATTCTCTTCCTGCGGACGATAAAGAATCTGCACATTCTCCGCGATGACTTCGGTTTTGCGACGCAGTTGACCGTCTTTTTCCCAAGTGCGTGTTTGCAGTTTGCCCTCTACGTAGATTTTCATGCCTCTACGTATGTATTTCTCTGCCCATTCGGCAAGGTTACGCCATAGGACGATAGCGTGCCAATCGGTTTTGTCGGGTACTTGTGTACCGTTCTGCATCGTGTACCCCCGTTCGGTGGTAGCGAGGTTGAAGTTAGCGATGGCTACACCGCGATCCAAGTAGCGTACCTCGGGGTCGCTACCTACGTTGCCAATAAGGATTACTTTGTTTACTGAACTCATAAGGCTCCGGTCTAATGGGTATAATAATTAACAGACTTTTCCCTCCCGTGGGGAGTGCAGGAGGTCCACTCCTACATTTTTACAAATTTGTAAATGACATCATTGTAAATTTCGCTGCAAAGGTACAAAAAAAAAGCGATTTTTGCAAGTAAAACGTCATATTTTGCTTTTTTTGAGGCTCTGCATTGCATCAAAAAGGCACTTTTGCTTGACTCTTTTTGTCACAAATAGCGGCATTTTGTCACACTTTTCTTCCGTTCGCCCCTCAAAGCCCATACCTTCGTCCCTAAAGCGATTTTTCGTTATTTGATAAGATTCCTATTTGTTTAGTACTTTGGCAGGTTCCCCGTTCGTTAGTACTTATTACGTCCATTATATAG
>CAMHEP010000116.1 GCA_946184195.1 uncultured Bacteroidales bacterium
ATACCTCGGTGAGGCATGTCGCCCTCATGTAGTTGTTCTCCCTGCCATGCCGCACATGTCTGTGCCACATGCTCCACCAGTCCGGCGGCACTCAGCCTGTCATCCACGATGAGCAGCGTATGGTCCGTCACACGATACGATGTCGTTGCCGTCAAGCTGTCCGCTGCCAAGACTTGGTCCACAAAGACAAAAGGCGGCTGTTGCGGGATAGAGGGTTGATGAGGAAAAACAACGTTAGCAGACATGATCGAATTTCATAAATAAAATGGTCAGAAGATATCACCGGCTTGGCGGATGAACGTATCGGTCATACCGGTGGAAGAGAAGCCACCGTCGTTGTAGATATTTTGCATCGTTACCTTGCGTGAGAAATCGGAGAAGAGCATCGCACACAGGTCACCACAACTTGCAGCGTCGGCATTGCCCAAGGGGGAGAGAGCCTCGGCAAACCTAAGGAAATGGTTTTGTCCTGCCACCTGAGCACCGGCTTTCGTCACCGTGGGCGACTGGCTGACTGTATTGACTCGCACGCCGCGATCGGCATAGAGCCGTCCGAAATTGCGAGCTATAGACTGTAGCATCGCCTTGGCATCCGCCATCTCCTCATAACCGATGATACTGCGCTCAGCGCCAATGTAGGTCAAGGCTACCACCGAGCCGCCCTGCCGAATAGCGTCCATGCGTCGTGCCGTTTGAAGCAGTCTATGAAACGATAGCGCAGACACATTGAGCGTCTGTTGCATATAGGAATAACTCATCTCATCGTAACTACGATGTCTCCGCATGTTCTGCGCTTGCGCCACGGCATGCAATATGAAGTCAATAGGACCACCAAGCAGACGTTGTGACTCTACCAGTAATTGCTCCATGCTCTCATCACTCGTTGCATCTGCCACGACGAGAGGTGCATCAATAGAACCTGCCAAGGTCTGTACCGTACCTAATTTACAGGCTGCTTCGGTATTAGTCAGTACCAACGAAGCACCTTCCGCATGGCAACGACGTGCCACCGCCCATGCCAGTGACTGCTCATTCAGCACACCGAAAATGAGTCCACGCTTACCGATCAAAAGGTTGTGTCCTATCAATTTGTCCATTCCAAAAATCATAATAGTGGTACCACTGCGTCGGGTAGTGGCGTACCACTTGTTCCAATTGTGCCGCATAACTGTCTGCCAGTTGCTGGGCTGTGGTGCCCTCTACTCGCCGAACCAGTACACGGTAAGTATCCCACTTCTCTTTCATCACCCACATCGCCAACGTGCATACACGCATGCGCGATGCGATATGGAAAGGCCCCATGGGAAACGGGGCTGCTTGGCCAAAGAAAAGGCTCTTTATATCGCGACTATGACCCAATTGTCTGTCGCCCGGCATCGAAACGATATCTCCGTGCGAGAGCGCATCATGCAACAGAAATACGTGACTCATATCATCCTTCACCGAGATGACGTGTATGTGATTACGATTGAGCATCTGCTCACGCTTACGCTTTACCACTTCACTCTCCCCCGCATAGGCAAGAGCCCACATCGTTCTATTACCCGGAGAGAAGGTGTATCCTGCCATTTCGAAGTTACCCGCATGGCTGAAAAGTAACAATCCTCCCTTATCGCTATCAAGCAGCTCCTGAAAGAGCGGTTCGTCCTCGTAGATAAAACGAAAAGTGCGTCCCGCATAGGCAGCAAAGCGGTCGAGCACCACCTGACCGAAATGGTAGAAATTACGATAGGTCAGTCTGATTGCAGCCAGATGACTCACTCGATAACAACGGCGAAAATAGTCGTACTGAGCACGTGTGGCAGAGCGGCGAAAGAGCATATAACCCACAATGACTACCGCCATCACTCCGTACATCACCCGTATGTCTATATAACGAAAAAGCACTATCAGTGCTTTCTGCATACGGGGCGTACCATCCGTCCGACCCGTCCATTGCTTATCCATTCACCTGAGAGAGGATATAGTCGTATAAATCGCCCAACGTTCGGGTCTTCTTCAGTTCGGCAGGATTCGGCTTAAAACCGAACTCCCGCTCTATACTCACCACAATGTCCACCCAATCCAGACTATCAAGTCCGACATCCTGTTTCAATAACGCATCCTCACGGAGAGACGAGGCTTCCACCTCAAAGTCCTCCGTGAGGAATGTATTTACTTTATCTTGTATCTCCTGTTTCGTCATATAAACTACGGTTACTTAATGCGATAGCGCAGCGATACAGCCAAGGTCCAGTCGAACATTGCGATAGAGGTTATTCGTTGGCAGTCCACATTATAGAGAGTTCCACTCTTATAGTATGCTGCCTCTGCCTTATTTGTAGAAATCAGTTCACTCCATCCCGGACGGAAATCGACACTTAGGTTAAGGGGAGCATCCTTGAAACAAACCTCTAATCCGACGAGAGCATTTGCACCACACTTGAACCAAGGCTGATTCTTTGCATCCGGCAGATCCTTTACATCTACACCAAGACGAGCCACTCCCTCAATATCTGCTTCCTTAGGAGTCAGGTCGGTAGGAAGATCCTTGCTGGCTTTATTCATTGTACTCCATCGACTGGCTATCTGACCATAACCCATGTGGATACCACCACCTACAAACCAGTGCAACGACAAGGCATCAAATTCCTTGATATCTCCTTGATAACCGAGGTTCGGGTTCGCTTCTACAGAGAAATATGCCATCGGGTCCAACGTATAAGACATATCTGTCTTTAAGTCATCACGCAAATAGGTGTCATAGTTATTATCTGTCATAAAATAACCGAGGGTACTCTTACCGGTTACACCGATTTTAGCATTTAAGTCCGTAATCACAATGAAGTGGTCACTACTACGCACATAGCCTTTGTAGCTCAAACCATACACGTTACCGACGTTGATACCTACGCTGTGATGATAAGGACGAGCATTAAGCCCCATCACGCTAAGCAGCACAACGGCTGCAAGAAGAAGAGATTTTTTCATACCTAATCTTTTTTTAGTTCGATATTCTTGTTATTGTATCCGATTTCAGTTAATCGGACTTGCAAAGGTACGTTTTTTTTCTGAAATACGCAAATATTTTTCTGAAATACGCAAATATAATATATATTTTGCGGTATTTATCTTATCAAATCGTGCGAAGTACAAGGGCACTATTTGTTCCTCCGAAGCCAAACGAGTTACTGAGCACGGTATGCACAGGTGTCTCCACTGTCGTACGTGCCAGCCGCAACGTTGCCGCAGCATCGTCTACATCCGTGAGGTTGATATTGGGGGCCACAAACCCACCCTGCATCATGAGTACACTGTATACGGCTTCACTCGCTCCTGCCATCCAGCACTCATGTCCGGTCATAGACTTGGTGCTACTCACCCATGTGCGACTGCCTCCGAAGAGTGCACTCAACGCAATCGCCTCCTCCAGGTCTCCCTGTTGCGTGGAGGTCGCATGGGCATTCACATAATCGATATCCGCCTCCACGACGCCTGCATCACGGAGGGCACGTTCCATAGCGATACGACTCCCATCATGGCTTGGTTGCGATATGCCTGCACCGTTTGACGAGAATCCATAGCCGCATACCTCTGCCAAGATGGTTGCACCACGTGCCACTGCGTGGTCGTAGTCTTCCAATACCAAAGCGGCTGCTCCGCCACTTGGAATAAGCCCATCCCTACCCTTATCAAAAGGACGACTGGCGGCTGACGGATTATCCGTGCGGGCAGAGAAAGTGCCTAAGGCATCAAAAGCCGCCATCGCATATTCATTCACCTCTTGCGCTCCGCCAACCAACACCATGTCCTGCAAGCCGTTCTCTATAAAAAGTTTACCCAGTCCGATAGCGTGACTGCCACTCGCACACGCTGCACTGACCGAGAAATTGATGCCTCGCAGATGGAAGATAGTACTGAGGTTCATCGTCACTGTGGATGACATGGATTGGAAGATCAGTCCGCTACCCAATAGTGCCGTGTCGTGCTTAGCCATCATGGTCTCGTGCATCTCTACCGTTGGGCGAGCGGTGGAATCATTACCAAAGAGTACTCCCACTTCGTTCTCCATGAGATAATCCTCATCCACCTTTGCCCTCTCAAATGCCTCGCGGGTTGCCATATAGGCATACTCCGCTTCTTCGCTCAGTCCCATACGCAGACGACGATGAAGCAACAGCTTAAGATCAGGACGGTCTACCATACCACTCAACGGGCTACGGAAACCATACTCTATACGACGGGAATCGATTCCAATGCCGGACCGTCCTTCACGCAATGCTTGACTCACCTCAACGCAGTCGTGACCTAAACACGACCAAATACCCATTCCTGTAATCACTACACGTCGTCTCATACCATTCCTCCCGCTATTGCTATGACTTGTCCCGTAATATAGGCAGCCTCTTCCG
>CAMHEP010000117.1 GCA_946184195.1 uncultured Bacteroidales bacterium
GGGCAAGTATAGTGTGTATCATATCCTCTTAAATTATTTATGAACAAAAACAATATGCGCCGGTATGTCTCCCGTCTGCACGTCCCATAATCGTCTACCCTCTGTGGAGAAACAATATAACCGTCCGGGATTGACATAAAGTCCTGCATCCGTCACATAGACGTACCCCGAGTCCGGATGCACGGCTATGCCATAAGGTGTCTCGATAGCCGTGCCGTCCGTGATGAAAGAGCCATTCACGATGCGGTGGGTGCGTGTGTCGATGATGGCAAACGTCTGTTCGTCCTGCATGGTGACATAACTAAACGCCTCACCGCACACATAGAGCGAGTCACCCTGCATCCACATATCGCCCACGGGTATATCCAGCGAGTCTATTTTCATCTTCGTCACGGGGTTGACACAATACAGTCGAGCCGGCGTGTTCCTATAGTCGCCACGTGAGCTCACCCACAACATCCCCGCCTTGTCGCGGCGCACACGATGGAGGTTCACCGCTACCTCTATGCGATCGGTCTCTGTCATCGTCTTCATATCGACAACCGACAAAGTATTCTCGTAGTTAGGCATTAAGTATCCACCGGAGTTGGCTACATATAGTTTGCCATCCGCCACCTCAAGCTCGTCCGGCTGAAAGCCGACATGGCAGGTATTGACGAGCTTGAGAGTAGCGGTGTCAAACTTGGCTACATAGCCAATTTGTTGGTTGCCTATCTGTACCGGTCCGGCATAACTGGTCACGTAGCCGTACCGTCCGTCAAAGGCTAAATAACGACAGTTAGGCACTTCTATCATACCTATATGCTTGGCCGTATGACTATCCATCACCTCAATGAGGTTCGAGCAGTTGATGACGGCATACATCTTGTTACCATATATCTTTATATCGTTGCCCACATCCCCCAGCGACTGGACCATGGTCGGGTTGGCCAGCCCATATTGATTGCGCGTATACAGTGCCTGTGCAAAATCATAGTAGTCCAAGGCGGCTTTGTTGCTACCCATATTCCCCTCGTTGAGCAGATAGAATCCTTGCCATTCACTCTCGGTGCGACTGCCGCGCTGTTCGGTCTCACTCGGGGGTAACAACTCCTCGCCACGGCATCCTAACAACGCCGGCAAGAGGGCTATGTATACAAACTCTTTTCTCATATATCGCTTCATTCGTTATATCATCACTCTCACCACTACCTTGCCGTTCACACCGGGCATCGGGTAGTTGAGAACCACGGCATACTGCTGATTGAGCATGTTATTCACCTCCACGGCCGTCATCAGCCTACATCCCTTCAGCTGCCATAGCTTCTGAATACTCATATCGTGCGTGAACCATGGCAGTTCGCGGTTGGCAGGTATATTGGCAGAAGTATGATAGCGCTCACCCACATAAATAAAACTATAGTTCACCGCCCAGCCGCGCCATCTTAAGGACGTAGTGGCAGAGCCCGCATGCCACGGTATGTAGGCTATCTGTCCGCCGTACTCGGGTTTGGCGGGGTCCGTGAAGTCCTGCGCCTTCTGGTAGGTGTAACTGCCGCTCATACTCCACTCCACGGCATGCGCGAAATGGAACGTCAAACCGACGTTCACATCCACGCCGCGTATCTCCACATAGCCGATATTCATCATCTGCCAACGGTACTGGCTGTTCCCTCGCGGCACCGCTATAATCTTATTGCTCACGGTGTTATAGTAACCATCCGCTTTCAGCCTCACATCCAGTGCCGACAATGACGAGGTCTGTAGAGGTATAGTCTTCGTATACTTGATGCCACCGTCATACTGCTTCGTATACTCGGGTTGCAAGGAGGTATTCAAGATGTCGTAGTATAGGTCGTTGAAGGTGGGTAGGCGGAAGATATGCTTGTAGAATCCACGTATATAGAGCTGTTCCCCCATGAGCGGCTGCACGCTCAGTGCTACCGATGGAGTCACCCTTTGATAGGTAGGTGCCGCTGTCGATATAAGTCCGTTAGGACGACTTACCCGGTCGCTGACCAAGGTGCCTAATGCCGTGGCTTGCAGACGGAACCACCTATAGTGGAAAGCAGTGGATAAAGCCAACAACCCGGTATGACGACGGGGGTAAACGAACAGAGGCTTGTTGCTATCCAGATGATTATATATATAGTCGGCACTCAGCGCCATCTCCCACCAGCGGAACACATCAGCCCGAAAAGCGCCACTCACATACACCTCCTGCTGGCGGAAGTCGTTGTCGACATAGAGTAAGGTTGTGTCCGGATTGAGATAACGCATCCTGTCGTAGCTATATTTAGCCGTCAGTAACACGCTCAATCGGCGTTCGCCAACCCGCCACGTATTGTCTATTTGCCCCTGCACAAAGATGTTCCTATCCCACTGTCGCTGCTCGGAGGTCCACACATTGCGTATGATAGCTCGAGGCAGTCCCTTTTCACTGTCGTAGTAGTATCCCTTCACATGCCATTTGCCTTGCGGCAGATAGCCGTATAGTCCCACTTCGCCTCGCCAAGCCTTCACGTCGCCGTTCTGACGTACTCCGGTTGTATCCCAAGCCATGCTGCCATCCGGACTCACCTTATGAACACGGAAATGATAACGCCCCGTAGCATAGGTGAATGACGCATTCATACTCAGGTGCACATGCTCTGTGAGCTGCTGCTCATACAACACCGAGGGGTGTGCCAAGCCGAACGTACCCGCCTGCATACCCACCTCCACGTTATATGCCTTATCCTTAGTGAATAGCGGGCGCCGACTGCGGATATAGAGTGTTCCCGCGCTCCCGAAATCCTTAGCCGGCTGCAGCAGTTCACTCTTCTGCCCGTTGTAGAGGCTGATAGACTCGATGTTGTCCATTGCGAACTTACCCAGATCCACCACTCCGTTCTGTGCATTACCTATCTCTACGCCGTCGTAGAAGACGCCCAGATGGTGTGACCCCATCGAGCGCAGGTCCACGGTTTTCATGCCGCCTATGCCGCCGAAATCCTTCAGTTGTATGCCCGAGAAATAACGCACGGCGTCCGCCACCGAATAGGCGTTGAGCGCCTCCAGTGCTTTTCCCTCCAAGCGCTGTACAGGTATGACCGGTTCCTCCCGCGGATAACGAGCAGTGACCTCCACCTCGTCTATCGTCAGGCTACGCCATAGCGAATCAGCCGACTCGCGTCCGCTTGACAGCTCATGCCCATCCGCCACAAGGGGGCATAGCATACCCAATAATACTATGCACGAAAAAAATCGTCTCATCGTCGTCAGCCCCAATCCGCGAGGGCTTGCAAACATATAGCAATCGGCAAGGTCTTCTGACTTATCGCACACATCTCACAGCCTTCCCGGTGGAATGACCAGTGACTTAAAGAATCGGAGATGTGCCCTGCGAATCACAGCAGCGGGACTGTGTGAGATTGACACTCAACTTCCCTTTTCCGTTTGCGGCTGCAAAGGTACGACAAATAATCCGAATATACAACAAAAAAATCCGAATATGCAATCTTTTTGCCGAAAAAATCGTTTATGCTTGCATAAGGACGAGTTTGAGCGGCTCGCACTTCCTCCTCTATCCTCCAAAAGCGGTGGTGATACCACCTTACTTTTGTCGGATGAATCTTACTTCCCTCGGATGAGCCGAGGATGAGCCGAGGATAAGCCGAGGATAAGCCGAGGATAAGCCGTGAAAGAGCAGACAAAGAGCAGAGAACTCGCGTTCGCTAAGGCAGTCGCAAAAGGTCTATACCGCTTATGCTAAATAGACAGGCGATACCTTGCTCCGCTCTATCCTCCAAAAGCGATGGTGATACTACCTCACCTTTGTCGGATGAATCTTACTTTCCTCAGATGGGAACCATGCGGATGAAAAGACGGGCGATGTCCTTAATGGTGAAGGAGATGGTGGAAAGAAAAAAATGACATGAGAAAAGTGAGAATTGTGAGAATTCTTAGCCACAGAGGGGCACGATAATTTCTCAAAATTCTCACTTTTCTCACTTTTCTCAGTGCAAAAATTTAGATAAACTTTTGCACAGCCAAAGGAGTGATAGCTCCTTGGGGGTACTGTGTGTACACCTGTTAGTAAGGGATTAGAGAACTAATTGCCCTTGCAGGGTGTAGATTTTACCGTCACGGAGGATGTAGATGTGGCCATCGCGGAGGAGCTTGAGAGCCTCACCCCGACCCTCCCCTGAAGGGAAGGGAGTATTGTCGATACCCATCGGCATATTCGAAATCCCTTGGATATTGAACTCTTGCCAATAAGTATCTCCTTCATATTCGTCCACACTCTCATCCGGTACGTAAACAGGGATCTGGCGCTTTACATCATAGAAAGTTTTAGCCTGAATGGTCGGAGGCGTATGGGAGTTGACGTTGACCTTCTTCAATTTGGAGCAC
>CAMHEP010000118.1 GCA_946184195.1 uncultured Bacteroidales bacterium
TACAACCGAGCAACGCCGATTTCCAATCGTGCAGGAACTTACCTTTGTTGATGATCAACGCCACGATGGCACAAGGAATCATCGACAGCGCCCAAAGGATATACACTACGGTATCAGGAATACCATTCTGGATCTGATAGCCGGAGAACGCTCCCCATACACCCCATGTGACCACGGTGATGAGGATAAACACGAGCCAAAGTTTGTCTTTCATAAAGCTATTTACGATTTAATCATTTACCATTTTGTCATTTATTTGACTATTTGGTCATTTTATTTTTTCAAAGTACGGTAATCTCTCCAGCGGTACATCAATGCGATAGGTCTTGCCGCCACGGTAGCGTTTTCCCTGTTCGTCACGCCAAGTGCCTTTAGGCAGCCGTACCTCGCGCTCCGGACGGTTGTCCACCACCGGTGCCACCAGATATTTGTCGCCGAGCATGAACTGGTCCTTCACCTGTTCCAGCCCTTGGTGGGGGAACTGGTATTCCATGCACCGCACGATGGGTTCGCCGGTCTTGGCAGCCTGACGGGCATAGTGCATGATGTAGGGAGCAAAGTCCGCATGGAGCTTCGCCATGCGCTGCACGATAGCGAGGTTCTCCTTGGAGAGAATCCGCCACGGAGCCACGGAGAACTGCATCATCGGCATGAGGGCGTGTACCTGTGCCGAACGGACGATGAGGGCTTGGTCAAACTCGTCCTCTTTGATGTTGAGGAACGAGGTGAACTGCCCTCCGCCAATCATGTCAGGACACGCGTAAGAGTAGCCTAACATACCCGCGACGCACATCTGCGGAATGAGGGACTGCACCGCCGCCCAGCTGTAGTCCTTGTCGCCAAGACGCTGCACGAGGGGCTGTCCGCCCGTCTTCCAGCAGGCACGGTACTCATTGACGGGGAAAGAGAGACCTATCTTCGCCCACGAGGCAGTGTGGTCCACATTCGTGGCTGCACGGTCGTAAGCAAGGTACGGTGCGGAGGCATAGCAGTTGTTGTCTCCGGCATCGAACTTAAAGCCGTCAATGCCGTACTCCGCCTGTGCCTGACGCAGGACAGCGATGAAATGTGCCGCCGCTGCAGGGTTGGTGAGGTCATAGCAAGCCGAATAGCCGTTCCACCAGTTGAGAACCGCCGTACCGCCAGCAGGGTTACGGAGCAGAAAACCTTTCGCCTCCAAATCACGGAACTCAGGCGAGTCCGGGCTGACGAAAGGACATATCCATACCATGACCTTGAAACCCAGCGCATGCAGTTCGTCTATCATTCCTTTGGAATCGGGGAAACGCTCCGCCTTGAAGGAGAAATTGCCGTAGTAGCGCTGCCAGTTGTCGTCAATCATCAGCACGCCGGCAGGGAAGCCGTTGTCGATGATAGCATGGGCATAACGGAGGATGTCGGCTTGGTTCTGGTTATACATCAGCTCTATCCATGTGTTATACTGCGGCTTGGTAAAGAAGGGGGTGTCAGGCAACTGTCCGTTCGCCGGGAAATACTTCGCCTGCGCCGCCATATAGGCGTCCCGCAGGGTTGTACCGGCTTTGACGCGCTCCATGGGCACGGAGGTCTCTATCCTGCCCTGCCGGGCGGAAAACACAAACGCTCCGTCCGTCCACATATATTCGCCCTCGGAGGAGAGGAAGAGGGGCACCAACTGGTTGTTGGCGTCCTGCACGTTGAGGTCAAAGGCAGGCAGGTCCGTATAGGGCTGCTCGTGTCCCAAACCAACGGAGGCGCCCCACCAGCTTTGTGCGGAAGAAGGAGTCAGGAATAAGGAATAAAGACTCAGGACAAAAATGCCTACTATACTCTTTTTCATACTATGCTTTTTTCTTTGAGCAGCAAAGGCTGCGGTCTTTTATCTTTTAGCGAAGCGGTCTATTCTACATTGACCGTAGCGATGAAGTTATAGCCGGTGGCTTCATCCCACATATTCTTGTTCGCCAAGCGGATGGAGAAGTAGGGGTTGTCGTGGATGGAGGGGTACGGGTCCGGGAGGTTCAGATAGAGTTTATACTGCCCCGGCTCCATGTCGCTGAGTGTGCAGGCGAGTGTGAACTTATGCAGTTCGCCCGGCAGCCAGAAGCGCGGGTCGGCAGCGGTCTGCGGGAAGACATGTTTCCTGCCGGAAGCGGCATTGACGAAGACCAGCTCCACGGCACGTTTGTTATTCGGTGCGGCAAAGCCTACGTTACGCAACTGGAAATATGCCTCAAAGGAATTGCCAGCCTTGGGTGCGGGCGTGAGGATGGCTTTATCAAGCACAAAGCGGTAGCCGAGACGGTGCAGAATAGTGTCCATGGTACCGTCCGCGCGCCACATGCCGGTCACTTCCTCACGGTAATCACGGTTGAGGTAGGTCCAGTGGTATTTCTCCATCTCTTTGATGGCATACTCTCCACCGGAATAGGGCATTTTCTTTTCACACGTCTCGCCACCCATGAAGGTATATTTGGTATCGGCAGCCCAGAAGTTACGCTCTTTGTTACCGCCGTTGTAGGTGCCGACATCGTTGGAGGAGGAGACAAAGCAGTCATTATGTCCGCAGATACGCGCCTTGGGAGTGTTCTGATATGCTTCTTCTGCAGAGAGCGGTGTCATGGCTGTGTCGCCGTGCATCTTGAGGTAACGCATCTTATAGGCAGGGATACGGAGTGCGACCTGCCTGTCTTCGGGCACCGCGCGGAGCATATGCTCCAGCACCTCCCAACGTGGTTCAAAGTCCGCATCTCTGGAAGGGTTGAATTTGAAACCGTTGTCCACATAATACCATTCCCCCCAAGAGCCGAGCCAACCGCATTGCACGCAGAGGATGACATCGGCGTGTTTCTTCAGGTACGGGGCTACTTGGTCTATGTGGCGGTGGATCCATTCGGGAGTGGCATTCCACGGCTGGGCACTTGTGCCCATACTGGATTTATAGGAGAAGCGGAGTATGGCTTTAGCGCCACCTTCGCGCAGGGCGTTCATGTTTGTTTCCAAGCGGTTGAGAAAGGCTTGGGGGATGTCGGACTCCATATAATCGGTCAGATAATAGGAGTGGAGATAGAGGGTCAGTTTGGCAGGTGTCTCCCTGTTATTCTTGAGTGTGTTTGCATTGGCATGTGCCTCAAGATCGGCAGAGGTGTAATATCTCATCCGACTCTTCAAAAGTAACCGTTGTACCTTGGGGTTCCGGTGCATTGGGGGTGCAGGCAGTCATTGCCATGCAAAATGCTACAGCAATAATGAATAACGAATAATGAATAATGAATATTCTTTTCATAGCGATGGGGCTATTAAATAAAAAACGGTACCGGTGTGGGGCGGTGTGCCTCCACACCGGCACCTTCAATCAACATTGATTAAGCTTAATTGTGTTGTTTTGTCAAGACTGACTAAGTTCCGGAAACTTATTTGTTAATCTTAACTTTCAGTTTAGCTGCGTGACCTGCAGGGTTCTCGTCGGTAGCCGAAACGCAAGGCAGGATACCTACAGAGCTCCAGTTTTGCTGGATGTCGAAACCGATACCGAACTCGGTGTCGCTCATCTTAACAACAGAGCTGAGCAACTCACGGAGGAGCTGGATTTCAACCTTGCCGTTTACGAACTGGCTGTTGCCGACAGGAAGTTGACCTTCACCGATGATTGCACCCCAGAAGTCAGAAGCATCGTGGTCACCCGGTTCTGTCCAATTCCAACCGGAGCCACCTACTTCACCCCACCATTTGAATACGGCAGGATTGTAAGCGTTAGCTGCTTGTGCAGGATCAACCTTAGCTGTATGGTTCGGGTCATCATCAGCATAAGTCCAAGCGAAGATACCGGACTCGCAGAGGATATCGGCATTGGCATCCGTAAACTCGTCGCCATAACCACCGGTAGCATCGCTGTTATCAGCATCGATATACACATGGAACGGAACCCATTCGAAATCGGTAATGTCCTCGAAGTTCGGTTCAGCGAGGATGCTGATGTACATGTCAGTAGCGTACACCTTAACACTCTTAAGACCTAACATAGCTGCATCGTTCGGACATGTAGCCGAAACAACGTACTCAGCGGGCAGAGCATCCCAGTCAGCGATAGAGTTATCGTCAACTTTGATTTCAGGAATCTTGGTCTCGGTACCGGGCTTGTCACCGCCTTCATTACCACCTCCACCGCCTTGGGGTGTGTTTTTTTCCTTACATGCAACGAATGCAACCATTGCAAAGCACATCAGTGCAATTTTCCAATTTGCTTTCATAATTTTTGTGTTTTTTAGGGGTTAATAAATAATGTTGATTGGTTGATTGGTTGATTCCTATTAGTATCCCGGGTTTTGAGGGATTCCGCTAACGGTCCACTCGTTGTTTGGGATAGGATAAACGATGTG
>CAMHEP010000119.1 GCA_946184195.1 uncultured Bacteroidales bacterium
ATGACATTTAACCTGAAGATACAATCAATCACTAAATAATCAAACAACAATGGGAATATTTTTCACACGCAAGGTCGAGGTGATAGATAAGCCTCGCAAACGAATAGGTTGCCTAGGTAAGACCCTGATAGCCTTAGTGGTATACTTCGCACTATGCGGACTGGCCGGGTGGTGGTACGATAACAGCGTATCCGTAGTCAGTCTGAGTGACAATACCGTATATAAACTGCCCCTGAAAGGTGTGCTGGTAGAGCAGGCCCCGGAGGATGACCCCTTTGCGGAACTGATGGGGGCCCTTCCCTATGGTCGTGAATCCGAGAACAGAGTGGGATTAGACAGGCTGCTGAGCAACATCCGCCTTGCCAAGGAGAACGACAAGATTAAAGGAATCTACCTGTACGACGGTCGTTTAGGGATGGCTCCCGCCAGTGCCAAAACACTGCGCGACGCATTACTCGACTTTAAACAGAGCGGCAAGTTCATCGTTGCCTATGCTGAACATTATGGTCAGATGAACTACTACGTAGCCAGCGTGGCAGACCGTATCTACCTGAACCCCACCGGTGAAGTGGACTGGAACGGTTTAGGCAGCCAGAAGGCTTACTATAAACGTATACTCGACAAATTAGGGATTGAGATGCAAATCCTGAAAGTGGGAACCTTCAAATCCGCTGTAGAACCTTTTATACGCACCAGCATGTCGGAGGCAGACCGTGCACAGACCAAGGTGTATCTATATGGTCTATGGAGCGAGATACGAGGAGCGGTGAGTGAGAGCCGCGGTATCAGCATCGAGGAGCTGGATAAACTGGCTGACCGCTACATGGGACTGCAACCGCAAGATGATTATATCGCTTGCGGCATGGTGGACAGTCTATGCTATCGCGATGGTATGGACAGTGTCCTCACCCGACTGGCAGGAGAAGACTATCAAACGGTTAACACCAACGAACTGGCTATGGCTAAACGCCCCAAGCAGAAAGGAAAAGATAAAATAGCCGTAGTCTATGCATCGGGTGAGATAACCGATGAGAGTGGCGACGGTATTGTCGGGAGCAAGATGGTCAAGACACTCAAACAAGTAGGTAAGGACGACGATGTCAAAGCCGTAGTGCTACGCGTCAACAGTCCGGGCGGAAGTGCCAATGCCAGCGAACATATCCACCACGCCGTGCAACTGCTGCGTGAGAAAGGATTACCCGTCGTCGTATCAATGGGTGACTACGCTGCCTCGGGAGGATACTATATCAGTTGCGGTGCTGACTATATATACGCTGAGCCGACAACCCTGACCGGCTCGATAGGTATATTCGGAATGATACCGAGCGTGAAAGGACTGAGAGAGAAAGTGGGATACGATATCGACGGTGTTGCCACCCATCACCTCTCGCTACTGGAGAGCGACATCCTCTATCAAGGAATGAACGACGAGGAGCACCGACTGATGCAGACGATGGTAGAACGCGGTTACGACCTCTTCACAGGACGTTGTGCCGAAGGTCGCCATATGCCGCAAGACAGCATTAAACGCATCGGTGAAGGACGCGTATGGCTGGGTAAAGATGCCTTGCGTCTGGGATTGGTAGACGAAATGGGTAACCTGAACGATGCCGTAGAGAAAGCCGCTAAGATGGCAGGTACGGAGGATTATCGTTTGGCTTATTTCCCCGAGCCGAAAGACTTCCTCACCCAACTGATGGAGAAGATGGACAACAGTAGCGAGGAGGAAAGAATGCTCCTGAAGTTGAAGGAATTATGCTCCAAACCCCGGATGATGGCCATCGAGTATTTCGGCACCATACAATAAGTGTGAGACGATGAATAAACTATGCCACATATTGCATGAGATAGTCACTATACCGCTGAGTTGGTTATACGGGTTGGCAGTGTTCGTGAGGAACACCTGCTACGACGAGCATTTACTGCCTGTCTACACGCCTGATATACCGACTATCGGTGTAGGAAATCTGGCAGTAGGCGGCACAGGCAAGACCCCCCACACGGAATACCTCATCGCTCTGCTCAAAGACCGCTATACGATAGCCGTACTATCCCGCGGCTACGGCCGGCGCAGTCACGGTTTCAAGATGGCAGATGCAGAGTCTACTGCCGATATCTTAGGCGACGAGATGATGCAGATGCACCGTCGTTTCCCCGAGGTAGCGATGGCGGTTTGCAACGACCGGGTTCGTGGTATCAAAATCTTGCAACAGCGTGTGCCGGGACTGCAAGTCGTACTGCTGGACGACGCGTACCAACACCGACAACTCCGCTGCGGAACATATATTCTGCTCACTTCCTATGACCGGCTCTACGTGAACGACCACCTGATGCCGCGTGGCAGACTAAGGGAGCAGTCAAGAAACAGTCTGAGAGCACAACACATCGTGGTGACCAAGTGTCCTCCGACCATGCGTCCTATTGCCAAGCGCATCATAGACAACGCGCTCCATCTTCCATCGTTCCAGCACCTATACTTCTCGTCGGTGCAATACGCTATGCCAAAACTGCCGGGCACACCGCTCATCGTGGCAGGAATAGCCCACCCCGAGTATATGCTGGACTATGTGCGCAGTCAGTATCCGCAAGCAGAGATGATCACCTACCCAGACCACCACCGCTTCAGTCGTCGGGACATCAAGAACATCACTGCCCGTGCCGACAATTTTGCCTGCGTCCTCACTACCGAAAAAGACTACATGCGACTCAGCACCATCGAGTTGCCCGAGACTCTGAGAGAAAAACTCTTCACGCTTCCCATCCAAGTGGATATGAAGACCGACACGGAGCGCTTCGATAAGAATATACTCACATACATCAACGAGACGCTGAGGAAGAAAGATATCACTATCAAGAACTATCCGTTAATCAAATAACTATCAACCGATATGGATTTCATACGACTACTGCACCGTTTTATTCCGCCGTATAGGGGCTATGTAGCCCTCAACCTATTGCTCAACCTATTGACGACCATCCTTACGTTGTGCTCCTTCACGGCAATCATCCCTATCCTGCGCATGCTGTTCGGCATCAGCGATGCGACGGTGGTCTATACCCCCATGTCGTCGCATATGTCGATGCAGGAGGCACTGGTAGCCATCAAAGGAAACGCCTATTATTTCCTGCAGGAGCAGATTACCCATTTCGGTGCAAGCCGTGTGCTGATGGCTTTAGGCATCTTCCTTATCGTGATGACGGGCCTCAAGTGCGCCGCAGCCTATTTTGCGTCCTTCTTCATGGTGCCTATCCGCACCGGTGTGCTTCGCGACATACGACGGGACCTATACAATAAGGTGATTAGTCTGCCTATCGGCTATTTCACGGAGGAGCGCAAAGGAGATGTCATTTCTCGCATGACCAACGATGTGGGTGAGGTGGAAAACTCGGTCATCGCCGCCCTTGAGGTTATCTTCAAGGACCCGATTATGATTACCATCTATTTGGTTACCCTCTTTTTCATCTCTTGGCAGTTATCCCTCTTCGTGCTCCTCTTGCTGCCCATAGCCGGCGGCCTGATAGGACGTATAGGTAGGTCGCTCAAACGCACCTCCACCGTCGGTCAGGAACAGAACGCAGACATCCTGACGCAGATAGAGGAGTCGTTAGGAGGACTGCGTATTGTCAAGGCATTCAACGCAGAGAATAAACTGCGCGCCCGTTTCGACAAACTGAATAATGCCACCCGTCGCACTTTCAATATCATCCATCGCCGTTACACGCTGGCACACCCGCTCAGCGAGTTCCTCGGCACGTGCCTTATTGCCATGCTCCTATGGTACGGCGGCGGACTTATCCTCGAGGGGAACAGCCTCATCGATGCCGCTACCTTCATCTACTACCTGGTTATCTTCTATTCCATCATAGGACCGGCTAAGGACCTGAGCAAAGCGTCGTACTCCATCCGCAAGGGTGTAGCCTCGCTGGAGCGTATCGACAAGATACTCAACGCCAAGTCGAATATCGTGGAGAAGAAGAACCCGAAGCCTATCCACACGTTCGAGAACGAGATTGTATACGACCATGTATCGTTCCAGTACCAGAACGGCCGTCCCGTACTCAAGGGAGTGAACCTGACTATTAAGAAAGGTCAGATGATTGCGTTGGTAGGTCAGTCGGGCAGCGGTAAGACGACCATGGCAGACCTATTGCCACGTTTCTATGATGTATCCGCCGGTACCATCAGCATTGATGGTATTGACATACGCGATGTGAGGACCTACGATTTACGTGCCCTGATGGGGAATGTGAACCAAGAGGCAATCCTCTTCAACGATACCTTCTTCAACAACATCACCTTCGGCGTGGACACCACTCAAC
>CAMHEP010000120.1 GCA_946184195.1 uncultured Bacteroidales bacterium
CAAAATATCGCAGTGTTGCTTCGTAGGAATGATTGGCATCAAGGAAGATAAAATCCGCCTTATCATTCTCTTTCACGCGCGCGCTATTAAATAAGGTGTCATCTATATTTCCCTCGATGCACGTAATATTGTCGAGTCCGAGTATCCGCCATTGCTGTTTAGCCACATCGGCAATCGTTGAGCTACCCTCATAGGTTACCACACGATTACGCCTATCCACCGCTGCGAGGTAGGCGGTGGTGAGACCGAGAGAGGTTCCCAACTCGACGATATATAACGGAGCACCCTTTTCATGAAACAAGAAATTGACCAAACGAAAGAGTAATTGCGCCTGACGTGCCGGTTTTAAACTGGTACGCGCTATAGCACTGAGCCGACGTGTACCGGAAACCCCGGTGCCATAATCCTCCACATAGATAGATTTCGTTGAAAGAAGCAATGCCACACGGCACAGCTCAATATCCTGCCACACATAATACGAGTTCGAAGTATCATCTATCACATTGTCAATCAATGAATAGAGATACGGTGAATGCACACCCTCACCACCGGTATTATATGCAAAAAGCAAATGCCTTATGTAGGCATATAAACGAAATATGGAATTAAATACCTTCATTATTCGTCATGCAAAGATACAAAAAAACAGCGAAAGAAAAAAATGTAAGTTCAAAAAACGGCAAATACTTGTATATTTCCGTCATTTTATGTACCTTTGCATAAAAATATAGGATAACTATCATGATACGTTTTTATACCGATGATGTCGAAATGCCCGTTTTTAATGAGCCGCGAGCCATTAAATGGATTCGCAACGTAGCGGCAGATTACAACTATTCCGTAGGCGACATTGCCTATATCTTCTGTAGCGATCAACGTATCTTGGAAGTAAATCGCCAATTTCTCGGGCATGACTACTTCACCGATATCATTACCTTTGACTACTCCACTCCTAACCGAATAGCCGGTGACATCTATATCTCGTTGGATACCGTGAGGAGCAATGCCGTTGAGTTTGCAAAAACCAATGTGAACAATAGCAGCGAAGACCCGTTCCTCAGAGAACTACACCGCATCCTGATACACGGCGTGCTTCATCTCACCGGCCAAGGTGACAAGACACCTGAGACACGAGCTGAGATGACTCACAAGGAAGATCTGGCACTCGCCAAACTCGAATAATATTTTTCCGTTAACCAAAGAAGATGGGGGCGATAGCAAAAGCAGCTATCACGCCCGCCAAGTCAGCTATCAGACAACAAGCTACGGCATGGCGTGTCTCCTTGATGTTCACACTGCCGAAATAAACTGCCAGCACATAGAAGGTAGTATCCGTTGTACCCTGCAGGATACAACACAATCTGCCCACCAATGAGTCTGCGCCATAAGTCGTCATTGCCTCCAACATCAGTCCACGGGCGCCACTGCCACTAAGGGGTTTCATCAATGCCGTTGGTACAGCCTTTGCTAAATCGGCATTCCAGCCACATGCCGAGAAGCACCAGCCTAAGCCACTCTCCAACAGACTCATTGCTCCGCTGGCTCGGAACATGCCCACCGCCACCAAGATAGCTATCAAATAGGGAATAATTCCTACTGCTGTCTGGAAACCTCCTTTAGCTCCGTCAATAAAGGCGTCATAGACATTCACGCCTTTAGTCATCGCCTGAAGAATAAACCAACATATCACACCAAGAAGCAGTATGGCGGCGATGGCAGCCGACACGGTGGATAATTGGTCCGGTGACAGCAACGTGGCTCCCCATACCATGAGTCCAACCAGCCCTGTCAGACCTGCCAGAGTCAAAAGAACGACTCTATCTGTCAAGCGGATACGTTGTGCCACACACACACTAATCAACCCTACCAATGTAGCCGCATAGGTCGCAATCAGGATTGGAAGGAAGACATCAGCCGGATTAGCAGCGCCTAACTGGGCACGATACGCCATGATAGTAGTCGGGATAAGGGTCAGTCCGCTGGCACCGAGCACGACAAACATGATCATTGCATTACTGGCCTTCGTCTTGTCCTCATTGAGTTCTTGCAGTTCTTCCATCGCCTTCAGTCCCATGGGAGTAGCGGCATTGTCCAATCCCAACATATTGGCGGCTATATTCATCAGCATGGTTCCAAAAACAGGATGATCCTTAGGGATATCCGGGAAGATACGGGTGAAGAAAGGCGCAACACCCTTACCCAATGTATTTACGGCTCCTGCACGTTCACCTATCTTCATGATACCCATCCATAGAGCCAGCACACCCGTCAAGCCCAGAGAGAGTTCAAAACCCGTCTTCGCATTGGTAAACGTCGAATTTAATATCTCTGTAAAGATATCTGTCTGTCCGAACCAGAGCGCCTGGACAAGTCCCATGAGCACTGCTATCAGGATAAGTGCTATCCAAATATAATTGAGTATCATAATCGTCCTCCTGTTGAATTAAGTACGCAAAGGTACACAAAATGACGGAAATATGCAATAATTTGGGTATTTTTTAGTTTGAATTTTTGTATTTGAATATTTTTTACTACCTTTGCATGTCTGTTGGCATCAATCCAACAGACCCTTTTATGAGCATATAAACACTAACGGATATATCTATGAAACGATTCTTTTTAACAGCCTTGCTTGCTACTCTTGTTCTTTCCGTTTCAGCACTGAACTACTGTCAGAGTGCAGCTTTCGGCTATGGACGTAATGCTACCGGTGGCGGCAATGCCAATCCTATTACCGTCAGCAACTTAAGCGGACTGCAGAATGCCCTTAATAAAGCACAAAACAAGGTGATTATCATTACGCAGAACATCACCTTCACCTCCATGCTGTCTGTTAGCGGGCTCAAGAATGTCACGCTCTTGGCTATGCCCGGAGTCAAACTCATCAGCAATCAGCAGGATGCTTCCACATCCGGCATCCTCTTTATTAAGAAATCCTCGAATGTCATCATTCGAAACATTACCTTTGAAGGTCCCGGTGCCTACGATTGCGACGGGAATGACCTGCTATGCTTTGAGGGTGTCACCGATGCGTGGGTGGATCACTGCGATTTCTCCGATGGGTGCGATGGCAATTTCGACAACAAGAGCACCACAGACAATCTAACAGTCAGTTGGTGCAAGTTCCACTATGAGAAAGAGCCGCGTGCCGGCGGAAGCGGCGGTGCCGACGACCATCGTTTCAGTAACTTGTTAGGCTCCAGTTCCACGCAAGCACCTGCCGATGGCACCTACAATGTGACATGGGCTTATTGCTGGTGGGGCGACGGATGCCGCGAACGACAGATACGAGGACGTAACGCCAGTCTGCATTTCCTCAACTGCTACTGGAGTTCCACGGTTGCCAACTATTGTATCGGACCGGAAAATGTGGATGCCTATATAGAAGGTTGCTACTTTGATGTCAATCTTGCCGCCAAGAAAATTTTCTATCAAAATTACGGTGGTACCAATGGAGTGACCTATGTCAATTCGTATGCCAAGAAGGGGGGACTAAGTAATATCAGCGACCGTAGTGTACTCGTACCGAGCTATAGTTATACGGCAGTGGGATATACTGAGGCTCAAGCCATGGTTACGAACGCCACTTGCGGTGCAGGTGCCACGCTAAACATAACCACTGCAGGCTCGATATCGTCTTCGTGTGACAGCGGCACGGAGCCTGCACCTGCTCCTGATACAGACCCTGTCATTACCAGTGATTTGACTTGGTGCTTTTCCACATCTGCATTCAAGGATTTAGGGACACTCACCTCCACCACCACTATCAATGGACTAACCATTGCAGCGTCGGCAGACAAAAGTGTCACGATTGCAGCCGGGGCGAAAACGATAGGTAGCGAAACTTTTACGCATGTACTCAAAACCGGAGGTACCGGTTCTGCTACCGCGCGCAGCCTGAGTTTTCAGGTGAGCGATTCGTGCGATATTGACGTTTACCTCATCAGTGCCAATGCAACCAGCGAGCGTGTCGTCAATGTGTATAGCGGTACCTATTCAGGGACACCGTTGACTACGCTGGCAGCCACGACAACCGCTACGAAAGAGACAATCCGATACCGGGGAGATGCCACGACCATTTATTTAGGTTCCGCCAATAGCGGAGTCAATTTTTATGGCATCAACATCACATATTTGGAGTCCAATGATAATACCGAAGACGAGCCTGAAGACGATGGCGGAC
>CAMHEP010000121.1 GCA_946184195.1 uncultured Bacteroidales bacterium
CATGGGGAAAGCCGATTCCGCAGGGCAAGAACCTCATGGAAACTCCGCTCTTTATCGAGCGTCTCAACCGCGACCAGAACAGCGTGGAGGTCTATGCCGCCAATACCAAATCCACCACCTCCACACTCATCTACCGGGAGCATTCTGACAAATACTATATCGATTATTCGCTCTTCGACAGCTGGCAATGGCTCAAGAACGGCTCGTTCGTCATGCTCAGCGAGCAGGAAGGATGGCGGAGTCTCTACCTATGTAACGCCAGCGGTAAGATAGAGCGTCGGCTGACCCCCGCCGGCATGGATGTGACCGATGTATACGGTATGGACGAGGGGGAGAGTATCGTCTACTACCAAGCTGCACCGACTGCGCTGACACGCCAATGCTACGCTGTACAAATCAAGAACGGTCGTACCACCGACCTTACCTACGGGGACGGCATACACCGTCTCTACTTCTCGCCGGAGAAAAGGCAGGTCATCGAACACTACGAGTCCCTCACCGAGCCCGGACAATGGACACTATACGACGTACGTGCCGACAAGTTGACAGCACGCGAGGTCATTGAGGACAACGCCGAGGTCAAGACACGTTGGGAACAGAGTGGCATGCAGCCTAAGCAGTTGCTACGTATACCTACAGAACGGGGAGACACCCTCCACGCTTGGATTATCATGCCCGTCAACTTCGACTCGACGAAGCTCTATCCTGCCATCCTCATGCAGTATAGCGGTCCCGGCAGTCAACAGGTGCTCAACCGCTGGCGCAAGCATTTCGGACATGTGCTGTCCGCCGCCGGCTACGTCGTCATCAACGCCGACCCCCGCGGCACCAATGCTCGCGGCAGGGCATGGCGCAATGCTACTTATATGCACCTCGGTACCCAGGAGGCTCAGGACCAATTGTCCACGGCACGTTTTGCGGCAGCATTGCCTTATGTCGACGCACATCGTATAGGCATGATAGGGTGGAGTTACGGCGGCTACCAGACGCTACGCACTATGACGGAGCAGAATCAGTCCATTATCAGCTGCGGCGTAGCCATAGCGCCCGTCACCGACTGGCGGCTCTACGATGCCGCCTATACCGAGCGATTCATGCGACGCCCACAGGTCAACGAAGCCGGATACGACGAAGCATCGCTACTCAACAAAGCCGACCGACTGACAGGTGAAGTGCTCATCGTTCATGGATTGGCGGACGACAATGTGCATGCACAGAATACGCTGCTATACATCGATGAATTGGTCAAAGCCGATAAACAATTCCAGATGCAACTCTATCCCGACGATAATCATTTCCTACGCAAACGCAATAACTACAAACATTTACACGAGCGTATACTACGATTCTTCAACGAACAACTAAAACCCCACATGCAACAATAGTATGGCTTGGTATGACGGAATGAGAATACTCTATCAGGTGCCGGGAAGCCTGCAGCATCTGTATCACGGAGTGGTATGGCGTGGTAATAAACGCAAACGGTGTGTCTATCTCACCTTTGACGACGGACCTATTCCCGAAGTGACTCCCCAACTGCTTGATATACTCAAGCAGGAAGGTGTGCATGCCACCTTCTTCATGGTAGGACAGAAGGCAGAGGAATATCCGGAGATCAAAGAGCGAGTCAAACGTGAGGGACATGCCATAGGCAACCATACCTATAACCACCTTAAGGGTATATTGTATAGTAAGAACGATTATATCGCCAATGTGATGAAGGCGGACCGGTTGCTGGACGGCACACGCCTCTTCCGTCCTCCATACGGACGCATGGGATGGCGGCAGAAACATGCACTCAGGCAGTTAGGATTCAAGATATGCCTGTGGGATGTGCTCACACACGACTACGACAAGAACTATAGCGCCGAGCGCATGGTCGCTATCATCAAGCGCTATACGCGCAACGGCTCCATCATCAATTTCCATGACTCTGTCAAGTCGAACGAACGTATGCTGGAAGCTGTCAAGCAAACCATCACTTGGCTCAAAGAGGAAGGATACTCCATCGATGTATTATCGGATATGTAAATATGGCATAGTTGCCTTGCTGGCTGTGCTCACAGCCGCATGTGCCAACCGTGGCATAGGTCCACAAGGCGGACCGCGTGACTCGTTGGCACCGGTAGTGAAGGAGGAGAGACCTGCCAACGGTACGCTCGGTTTCAAGGGGGAGCGCGTGGAAGTTATCTTCGACGAATATATACAACTGCAAAAACTGCAAGATAACGTGCTCATGTCGCCACCGCAGACCACACCGCCGGACATACGGGCGGTTGGTAAGAAGATGCTCATTATCTTCAACGAACCCCTGCGCGACAGTACCACCTATACCATTGACTTCGGACGCTCTATCACCGATAACAACGAGCGTATTGTGTACGATAACTATACCTATGCCTTCTCCACAGGCGACCACCTCGACTCGCTGGCCGTTTTCGGACAGGTAGTGAATGCCGAGGACCTCAATCCTATATCCGGTTTGACGGTCGGCATTCACGAGGACTTAGGCGACTCTGCTATCCTCAGACACACTTTCACCCGTATAGGCAGGACTGATACCCTTGGTGAGTTCTCTGTGCTCAACATGCGCTCGGGTACCTATCGTATCTATGCACTACAGGACATCTCGCGCGACAATATCTACCAGCCCGGAGAGGGACTTGCTTTTCAGGAAGAACATGTCATACCCACGATGCGAGAGGTGATGACTGCAGATACTGTTTACCGTGACACCATCATCGGCGATAGTTCCCTCCACCTCATTGATACCATCAGGCATATCCGGCATCGTTACATGGAGCCGTCAGACCTTGTACTATGGTTCTTCCGCGAGGATAAACAACGGCATTATTTTCTGCGTGCCCAACGTAAGGAAAAACATTGTTTCCAACTTTATTTCTCTGCACCTCAAGACTCTATGCCCTCCCTACGGGCACTGACGCTCAAAGATGCAGGATTGAGCGAACGTGAAGACAGCGCCTTTGTCGATTGGTCACAACATATGCTCATAGATGCCTCACGGGGCAAGGACACCCTAACGGTATGGCTCACCGACTCGGCTGCCATGCAGGATAGTTTAGCTATGGCGCTGACTTATTGGGCTACCGACTCGCTATATAACCTCTATCAACGTACCGATACCGTACGTGCCGTCTACACGGCTCCCCGTGTGAACGCACGAACACTCGAAAAGATAGCACGCAAGCAGCGCGAAGCTTTCCTTGATGTGAAGAGCAACCTCAAGACACCCTTCCCCGTCAACGATACCATACGCCTGAACTTAAGCATGCCGGTGGCGTCCTTCATCACCGATAGTGTACACCTCTTTCATAGGCAGGATACCCTGCAGATACCTATACCTTGTCGCGTGGAGAAGTCGGACTCGACGGGACTGCACTACCGCGTGATAGCCTCGCTCGTCCAGAATGAGCAGTATCAACTCACTATTGACTCCGCCGTCATCACCGACCTTTACGGACATCACAACAACCGTTTCTCCTCTAAGTTCCGACTGCGCTCCATTGAGGACTACGCTACGTTGCGTATCTTCATGCGTCCCTTTGATAACCGTATGCGACTGCAATTGCTCAACGAGAAAGACAAGGTACTGCGTGACTTGCCTGCCGACGAACGGGGGACACTCTTCGATTATCTGGAAGCCAAGCCCTCCTATCTTCGTATGTACATGGACCTGAATGGCGATGGACGTTGGACCACCGGCGACTATATGAAGAAACGGCAGCCCGAACCCGTTTATTATTTCCCCGCCCGACTCATGCTACGGGCTAACTGGGATTTTGAGGAGACCTTCGACTATACCGCTGTTCCCCAATTGGAGAGCAAACCGGAAGAGATAACCAAAGATGGAAAGAAAGCTCTCACTACCAAGTGACCCCTTTGTGTGGGGATTTCTCGTTACAGGACTCGCCGTACAGGTGGGTACCTATCTTTGGATGCCGGAGAACCCTTGGTCGTTGGTGAGCGGTATGTTCGGTATATGCTCGGTGGTCCTATGCTCCGGTGGAAGTATATGGACGTTTTTCTTTGGCTTCGGGCAGATATTGACCTATTCCTACCTCTGTTATCTGGAACATTTCTATGCAGGCATCGCGATGAATGTGTTCTATTTCCTTAGTCAGATATACGGTATATGGTGCTGGCATCACCGTAT
>CAMHEP010000122.1 GCA_946184195.1 uncultured Bacteroidales bacterium
TTAGCATCTGCGATGGAGTTAATCATCTTGAAGTTAGAGTTATCGAATAGACCGAACTGGTATTCAATCATATCTTTATACTCCATGTAGAATCCTGCTACGTCGAGATAACCGCTAAGGATACCCCATTTATAGAGTTGACGGTAACCGAGCTCAGCGCTGAAGCCTGATTCGGCTTTTAGGTCGTGGTTAGGATAAACGCCGACGCCTCCGATATCTTTGCGGGCAAACTTCTCTGTGATAGAGGGGTTGCGGTATCCTTGTCCGAAGCTGGCGCGTAAGAATCCTGCCTTGTAAATCTCCCAGTTGAGTCCGGCGCGGAACACGGGACGTACAGGGCATGTCCAGTCGCCCAATTGGATAGTAGCCTCCTTGTAGCTATTGTCTATGCGATAGTACTCAAAGCGTGTACCCAAGCATAGCGACAGGCGGTCGACAATACGGTGGTCGTACTGGAAATAAACCGCCGCATTGTCGGATTGGTGTGTACCGGTGATATTGGCGGTATTGGTGATATGATTCCATGTAGCACCGGCGGTCAGACGCACACCGTTCTGCCACGATTTGGCAAACTGATAGTCTACATAGTAGTTGTATGTCAATTCCGGACGGGTAGGGTTCTTGTCAGCAATGAGGTCGAGCGCATAGCCGATGACATCGTTCAGGTCGTTGACACCTGCGCGAGGAGCTACGGTTTGACCGAGTTTCTTAGCTTCCTCTACCAGTCCGACCCAATCCTCATTGATATATGCCAAAACAGCAGGGCCAAGGAAATCCAATTGTCCGTTTTTGAGATTATTATATAGACCTTTAATCGTGTCCATATCCAATTTAGGCAATAGGCTCTTACCCAGTTCGGTGAGAGTGATAGCCTCGGTGGGACGTGTCAGGTTGTCAGCCGACAGCGCAAAACGCGCACGTACCTTATGGCTGATGCCGGTCTCGTTGTTATCGTAGTTGAAGAAGGGGTCGATATTGAAGTTATGCTCCTTGCGTCCCATATTGGTGAGGGGCGAGGGTTTAAGCGGTTGGGAGGGACTGCGCCAGATGAAGAAGTCGCCGTACTCGGAACCTATATAGTTGGTATTGACACCCATCGACATATATTCTCCGGCAGGCATGGGCTTATGCCATGTGAATCCTCCGCCGAAGCGCAGACGGTTGTTGTAGCTCTGCTGGCGGTAACCCTCATCCTTGAAACCGCTGATGGCAGCTGTGATGTCGAAATTGCCCACACGGCGTGAGTGACTCGCCTCGGCACCGATATAGATAGGTAGGCGTGAGCCGGTGTGGTAATAGTTGCTATAATTGTCGTATATACCGGTGTAGATGCTCAGTCGTGTCTCGGGTTTCTCCTTCGGTCGCTGGGTGCGGACGTTGATGATACCATTGAGTGCGGACGAACCGTAGAGCACAGACGAGGCACCCTTGATGACCTCCACTTGTCCCACGTTCTCCAACGGAATATTGTTCCAGTTGACTTCGCCGGTCTTGGGGTTGAGGATAGACATACCGTCCATCATTACCTGACAACGAGAACCTACGCTATAGGTCCAACCTCCACCCGAACGGATATTAGGCTGTTTGTCAATGATGTCTACGCCGGGCAGTGTCTGCAGCGTGGCGCTCAGGTCTGTCGGAGCCTGCTGACGCAGCATTTGCGGCTTAATGACCTCCATGGATACAGTGACATCGGTCTGACGTTGCTCAAAACGCCCCGCCGTTACTACCACATCATCCAATTGCTCGTTGTGGGGGAGCATGAGAATGGTCATTTTCTTGGTCACCATATTGGGGTAGAGGTGGCGCGTCTCAGTGTCATAGCCGACATAGGAGAAGTCAATCTTTGTTCCCTTGAGTTGTTTCACCACAAGTTCGAAGTTTCCGTTCATATCGGTAATGGTACCGACAGTAGGATCGTTTTTGTCGGTAATGGTCACGCCGATAAGCGGCTCTTGGGTTTGTGCGTCAATAACGCGGCCTGTCAGGGTCTCTGCATTCACGGTGAGCACCAGTGAGCAGGCAAAAATCAGTAAATTTGTTCTCAAATGCATTTGTAGTTTAAATGGGGATATACCCTATAAAATTAACGTTTATATAATACCGGTTTTCCAAAATCGGGTGCAAAGGTACGGCTATTTTTGCATATGGGAAATATCTACGATTAAGAAAAGGTGTTCTTAATTTAATATCTTATGTAAAATCTTAATAAAAGTATACTATTTTGGGCAAAAAAACATTCTACACTTGCATATATTCGAAATATTTTGTAATTTTGCACTCGTTAAGAGAAAAAACATCTTATAATTGTATTATAAACGGATATGAGTAATCTCGTTGAACGGACGTTATCCGGCGCATTGTATGTAGCTGTGATGGTAGCCTCTATTGTGTGGCTGCCGCGTTATGTGTTTATAGTTATTATCGGAGTGCTGGCAGTGATGGCGTTGCGCGAGTACCTGCGTTTAGCTAAGCCCCGGGAAGGTAAGGCGTATGCCCTATGGATAGTCAAGGCATTGTTATGGATTGTGCTTCCGATGGCAATGTTATGCGGTCTCATCGTCATTTCCCGCACGTTGGTGCTGGCTCTGTTTGTCTTTGTGTGGATGAATGATACGGGAGCGTATTGTGTGGGTACACTGACTGCCCGGTTGCCCGGCGGTAATCATAAGATGGCTCCTGTCATTAGTCCGAAGAAATCGTGGGAAGGGCTATGTGGCGGTTTTGCATTTGCGCTCTTGGCGGGCTATATCTTCTCGCTCTATGCCGGTGAATATGCACTATGGCAATGGCTGCTACTGGCGATGCTGGTGGCAGTGAGTGCTACGTTGGGAGATTTGTATGAGAGCAAGGTAAAACGTCATGCCGGCGTGAAGGACTCCGGACAGTTCTTGCCGGGGCACGGAGGGGTGCTTGATAGGTTTGACTCCGTGCTTTTCGCTTCGGTAGCGGTGTTTGTGATAGCAATCCTGATACATTATTGCTAAGATTATTACGATTCCATCGGATAGAAAATGATAGAGGAACGGTTTAGCCGTTCCTCTTTTGTATCATATCACTCAGCAATTGATAGGCTTGCTGTGCATCCGTGTTGCCTTGCAGCACCTCCAGATGGTGTTTCATCACCTTCTCGTCGCCTCGTCGTGCCGGACCTGTTTGTGCCTCACGGGGTGTGAGAGAATGCACTTTTGCTGCGGTTTCATCGATAAGAGGCAGCAATACCTGAAAGGGAATGCTTGTATTATGGAGCAACTCATCGGCGATGCCATACAGCAGGTTGGGGAAGTTATTGACAAATACGCCGGCCACATGCAGCCGTTCGCGCTCTTGTTGGGTCACCTCATAGATACGGGGTGAGAGCATCTGTGCGAGTGAATAGACGGCACTTATATCGTCTATACCCCGAGCCTCGATAAAGAGGGGAATACCGTTGAAATCGGGCAAAATATGTGCTCGTGAGAAGGTCTGGAAGGGGTATAGTATGCCGGCATGGGGTTTATCCGGTCCGAAGACGTTGAGTGGTATAGTGCCGGATGTATGAAGGTGTAACGCGCGTGGGTGTACATGTACCTTATTAATAACATCCGATAGAGCATGGTCTGCCACGGCATAGATGTATACGTCCGCGTTGTCGGGCACGGAGTCCAATCCTTCGTGCGAGGATAACATGGGTACCTCCATACCGCTTTTACGGAAAGCCGCCTGCATGTTGCAGGCGACATTCCCTTGTCCAATGAGGATGATTCTCATGTATTGTCTCTCCTAATTATCTGCCGTAGCGTTTAGCGTTTTGTTTAGCTTGTTCGTGAGCCATACGTTGCTGCTCTTTCTGCATAGCCTCCAGTCGTGCCATGAGTCCGCTTTTGGGCTTTGACTCACGTTTCTTAGCGTTTTCCTCCATTTGCTTGAGCAGTTTCTCGTCGTCTATAGACCAGCGGAAGAGCATGGTCTGTAGGATAGTGAAACCGAGTGAGAGCAGGTAGTAGTAGCTCA
>CAMHEP010000123.1 GCA_946184195.1 uncultured Bacteroidales bacterium
GGTATCATGTGTCATGTGGGTATTGATGTAGGTACCAATACCACTGCCCCAAAGATCCTGATGGAGCGTTTAGGTATGACTCTGGCGCAAGCAGGGTTTGCTACCTCACTCTATTTCATCTTCCGTACGATTGGTTGCTTGAGCGGCTCAGCCATTCTACGCCTCATCCCCGAGCGCCTCTTCTTCCTTATCTCGACACTTATGATTATCTGCTCCATGATTTTGCTGGCAGTAGGACAGTCGCAAATAGCCCTATACACAGGCATTGCCTTGGTCGGATTCGGTAATAGTAATATCTTCTCTATCTGCTTTGCTCAAGCATTGCAACACGATCCTGAGCACAAGAACGAGATTTCCGGACTGATGATTATGGGACTCTTCGGAGGAACAATCTTCCCGCTATGCATGGGCTTCATGTCCGACCACATGGGTGCTCTCGGTGCCGTATTAGTAATGGCAGTCGGTGCTATTTACCTGCTATGTCTAACTCTTAAAATCAAGAAAGCATGAAACAATATATTGTAGGAATAGGCGAGGCACTATGGGACTGCCTTCCTGAAGGAAGAAAGATAGGTGGTGCACCTGCAAACTTTGCCTACCACATTAGTCAGTTTGGTCTGCAATCCCTTGCTGTCAGTGCTATTGGTGACGATACTCTCGGTCACGAGATAGTTGAGAATTTCGACAAGAAAAAGCTCCATTATCACCTGCCGGTGGTAGCCTATCCGACCGGCACCGTACAGGTGACTCTGGACGACAAGGGTGTTCCTCAATACGACATATGCGAGAACGTTGCATGGGATAATATCCCCTTCACTCCCGAATTGGAGGCTATCGCGCACGAGACCAAGGCCGTATGCTTTGGTTCGTTAGCACAGCGTCATCATGTCAGCCGCAGCACTATCCACCGCTTTATTGAGGCGATGCCTAAAACGGATGATAGTCTGCGAGTATTCGATATTAACCTGCGTCAATCCTTCTATAGCAAGGAGGTTATCGAGGAGTCATTACGCCTATGCAATGTACTTAAGATTAACGACGAGGAACTTGTTATCGTGCAACATTTGTTTGGCTACTATGACCTCTCCGCCGAGGCGACCTGCCGCCGTATGCTCAATGACTTCGATTTGAGGATGCTCATTCTCACCTGCGGCGTAGACGGCAGTTATGTTTTCTCGCACGAGGAAACCTCTTTCCTACCAACACCTAAAGTGACCGTTGCAGATACGGTGGGTGCAGGTGACAGTTTCACCGGTGCTTTTGTGGCACAGATATTGTTAGGTAAGACGTTGCGTCAGGCTCACGAGACCGCGGTACGCGTCAGTGCTTTCGTCTGCACGCAGTCGGGAGCCATGCCGACACTACCCACCGAGATTAAAGGGGAATAAAAAAAGTGCCGAGAAGGAACTTTTTTTTATAGCTTCATTCCTGCTACTCTACCCCACCTTAATCTCTGCCCAATCTATATCAAGCCATCCTGCGTCGTTAAAGACGCGATTATCGCGTGTACAGAAGAATCCGACTTGTGCACCTATCCATTGTCCCTCCACGGCTTGGAACGTCTCCCCTGACTTGATCCAGTTCATGCCGTCATAACTAAGGTAGAAGGTGCCTTGCTGTTTGTCGTTCATGCTTAGGCGCACATACATCCACTCCTTGGACGCAGGCACTTCGAGGGTGAATGATTGTCGTCCAAACACAATCATGCCTGCTTTCTCCGCCCCTGCCATCTTCTTGTTTTCATTAGGCATGAAGCGTACCCGTGCGGTCATAGTGAACGCTGTGGCGGGAATCTTCTGCAGCAGCATATTAGGCATCAACTCCGCCGTAGCGGGAGCGCTATAGAGACGCAGCAATGACTCAGCAGCATGACAGAAATACCAACGCGGTTCAATATGTCCGCCGGCAAACTGCCAATCGAGTGCCAAAGAGTTTTGGTCGAAGTCATCGCGTCCGGCAAATGATGTCCATCCCCGTGTCCCTTTCTTGGGTGTTCCATATTGTTCCACCGGCTCTCCACATTCGTTCTTTCCGCTGATAGCAGCAGTGCCCATCAGCGGCCAATCATCCTGCCACCGCATAGGTTGCAGGTGTACCAACCTGCCGGCAATGCCGACATCCTGGAAATGCAGGAACCAATGTTCTCCTTCAGGTGTATCAACCCATGCTCCTTGGTGTGGTCCATTGATTGCAGTGGAGCCCTGACGAAGCGTCACGCGCAGTTCGTAGGGTCCATAGATAGAGCGACTACGTTGCACCACCTGCCAACCAGTAGATACACCACCTGCGGGATGCATGATATAATAGTAGCCGTTTCGCTTATATAGTTTCGGTCCCTCGCATGTAGGGTGTTCAGCGTGTCCATCGAAGATAATACGACTGGGTGTCTTGACGCGGAGACCATCAGCAGTAAGTTCCGCCATCATGATTACACTCTTAAAGCGATATCTACTCCCGGCAGCAGCATGACATAGCCACACACGTCCGTCCTCGTCCCAGAGTGGACAAGGGTCGATGAATCCCTTGGCAGGCATGACCAGCACAGCCTCTTGCCAGTCCAGAGGGAAATGCAGTCCGCTACTAATGTCAGCTCTCACGCAGTATATACCACGGTCAGGGTCGCCATAGTAGATATAGAGCATACCGTCATGCTCGCGTATAGCGGGAGCCCAAACAAATCGTCCAAGGAGGGAATCTCCCTCCACATACCCGGGTAGACGATAGGGCAGTGCCGCATCGACGATATCCCAATGCACTAAGTCTTTAGAGGCTAAAATCTGTAACCCCGGAATATTATTAAACGATGAGGACGTCATGAGATAGGTATCCCCTACCCGTATAGCGTCCGGGTCGGAGTAGTCATAGGGGAGTATCGGATTCTGATAACTGATAGCCGACAGGTGCATGCTGAGCACAGCCAGCATAGTCAAGATAAGCGTTCGCATAGTAGTAAGCTTATTCATTAGGGTGTATGACTCCATGTATCCCCCTTGCCTCGTTCATCACGGCGTGGAACCAATTCTTATCGTTGGGGAACGCCTGTTCGCCGTTCTGCCACAAGCTCCATCCTCCGCCAAAGTAATAGGTGAGTGTGTCACCGAGGTTGTATGCCCGTGCTGCGACGAATGTGCCGTCAACTATCTCGATGCGATCAGCCAGAGGAGTGAATACGCAACTATAAGAGCGTCCCTGTGAGGTAGACCCGTTGTACAGATAGTTCATCTGCGCTGCCTGTTTATCGGACAGGGCATCCTCAGCGTAGGCTACAAGTCCAGCCTCGGGCACTTGGTGTATATGGTCGAGGGTATCATGTAGGAATATACCTCCGCCGACCCATAATGCGGGCAAAGCGGCTGCAGTGGTGTCATCGGCGTAGAGGACAACCTCAGCCTTATTGAGTATCTTACCTGCTTCTGCAGTGACAGTGAGCGATTGCCGGAGCAGTCTGCCGGCGACGGGAACACTGTCGTAATAGAGTCGGAAAGAGAATCTCTCCGGAGTCTGCTCCAGCACCTGCCATCGGCTATAAGGGCCGCCTGTCCATAGACTGTCGTGAGTGAGTATGACCACGCCTCCGCACCCGGCAGTATGACCTACCTTGTAGCAGTCGAGTCCCTTGCCGTAGTTAATATGGTAAGGGCGGTGCAAGACGAGTTCGCTATAGTAGAAGGTGTCAATAATCATTTCCGGCGAAGCCTTGAGCCACAGGTCCACGCCATTAGAGGGATTTTCCGGCAGTAGGGCGGGTCCGTAGAGACGGAAAGCGGCGTACTCGTTTTCCCAAGCGAAGTCATCTTTACGCTCAGGCACATATCGCCCGTTCACCTTCGCCGTTGGCTCCTTGTATTGACAAGCAACCATGCAAAGGAGCATGGTTGCCAAATACATATACTTTTTCATTATTGGGCAAAGGAGCATGGTTGCCAAATACATATACTTTTTCATTATTGG
>CAMHEP010000124.1 GCA_946184195.1 uncultured Bacteroidales bacterium
AAATAGGCGGTGACCTATACGACTTCTACGTGCGTCATGACAAACTATTCTTCTGTGTGGGTGATGTGAGCGGCAAGGGCGTTCCTGCATCGCTGGTGATGGCAACTATCCGTTCGTTATTCCGCAGCACGACTGCTCATACAGAGGCTCCGGATAAGATAGCGCAAGAGATTAACAACACCATCGCCGAGCAGAACGAGCAGAACATGTTCGTGACGCTGTTTATCGGTGTGCTGGATTTGAGCAATGGCATGCTGAGCTATTGCAATGCGGGTCATAATGCTCCCGTACATATGACATTTGCTTGTAAGCCCCGTATGATAGACGTGCAAGCCAATCTGCCATTGGGTGTGGTGTATGGATACGAGTATGTCTGCCAACAGATACAGATGCATCCCGGCGAGATGCTTTTCCTCTATACAGACGGATTGACCGAGGCGGAAGACGTTGAAAAGAATCAGTTTGGAGAGTCTCGGATGATGGATATCCTTGCTTGTTCCTATAAACAGCGTCCCCGTGAGATAGTGGATGCGATGAAACAGCAAGTGGTTGATTTTGTGGGTGCTGCGCCTCAAAGTGACGACTTGACCATGTTGGCTATCCGATATCAGGTTCCTGCCATCGTGATGCGTAACGATATCCAACAGATTCCGACATTGGCAGAGTGGGTGGACGGCTTGCATGTGCCGGACGAACTCAATATGCCAATCAACTTGGCATTGGAAGAGACGGTGAGCAATGTGATGCTCTATGCTTATCCGGGTCGTGATGACGGCAAAGTCTTTGTAGAGTATATGGAGGCTGAGGATGAGGAGGGAAAAAGTCTTATCTTCACCATCACGGATTCCGGTGTACCTTTTGATCCGACCAAGAAGGATGAAGCAGATATCAACCTCTCGGCAGAGGAACGTCCTATAGGCGGCTTGGGCATCCATCTGGTTAGACAACTGATGGACGAGATACGCTATGAGCGCGAAGACGGGAAGAATCTATTGACGCTCATTAAGAAAATATAACTATCAGAAAAAACAGAAATAAGAGATATGACAACAAGGATTCAAAACAGTGACAATCAGGTTATAGCCTACTTGGAGGGTAGACTGGACACCGCTGCCGCCGTGACTACAGCGGAGGACGTACAGCCACTTATGGAGGCAACGAATAAGGAGATCATCTTAGATTGCTCAGGACTGGAATATATATCCTCGTCCGGTTTGCGCATCTTCCTCAGCATCCGCAAGGCAGCCGGTGCGCATGGTTCCAAGGTGATTGTGCGTGCTATCAATGCCGACATCCGTCAGGTATTTATGATGACCGGATTTATCAGTCTATTTGAGATACAATAATGGAGGCACTTGATCTGCATTGTCAGATGCTATTGGAGGACTACCGTGCGTCGCTGCCGACCCTGCAGCGTCTTCAAGACGAGGTGCTCCGATACCTTAACGATGCTCTCAACGCGAGCGGTCTTGTCGTTACGGCTGTAGCTGCACGTGTCAAGACGGAAGAGTCGTTAGCCGGCAAGTTAGCCCTGAAGGGCGGAAAATACAGGTCATTAACGGACATCACGGACTTGGTAGGTGCACGTATCATCACTTTCTATACGGATGATGTGGACCGTATAGCCTCCATGGTAGAGAAGCTCTTTGACATCGATTGGGAGAACTCAATAGACAAGCGCAAGCTTCACCAACTGGACAGTTTCGGCTACAATTCTCTGCACTATATCTGCCGTATCCCGGGCTATGATTTCCGTTTTGAGGTGCAGCTGAGGACAACCTTGCAGCACGCATGGGCGGCTATCAATCACGATAACGGTTATAAGAACGGCATAGAGATTCCCCGTGAATATCTGCGGCGGATGAACCGCCTGGCAGGAATGTTAGAGATGGCGGATGACGAATTTAGCCGTATCCGATCGGAGCTGACCGATTATCGTCGTCGTGTGCAGAAGTTGGTGAAGAACGGCAAATTGGACGATGTGCTACTGGATGGCGATACCTTCCGCAGTTATCTGCAGGCAGGACCTCTTAATGGATTGAATAAACGTATAGCTGCCATTAATCAGGCAGAGATACAGGAAGCTCCCATGGGTCAATATCTCCGTGTGCTCAGAGCACTCAATTGCAATACCTTGGGAGATGTGAATCGCCTTATCAAACGTTATGAGGAGGATGCCTATCTATTGGCAAGACACCAGTTGGGCAATACCGACCTGGATATCATCTCTTCTGCCATCGGACTGCAAAATATATGTATAGTTTGCATCTTGTCTACCGGCGGCGGTAAGATAGGTTTGGAGCGGCTCTTTGACGCCCTGAATGAGTATTCGGAACAGAATGCCGCCTTGGCGGAACTGACCTATAATCAGGCATGTATGTTACCTTTTATGAAAAAATAATTCTACTATGGAACCTGTATTAATCAACCTCAATGATTATGTTCGCACCGGTGAAGGTGCCAACGGCGCCAGTTATAACCACAAGACGGATCCGAGCATCATGCTCAAACTCTATTTCCGCAATTTCGATGCTGCGGCTAAGGAATTGGAGTTGGCACAGAAAGTATATAGAATGGGTATTCCCACTCCGGAGCCCGGTGACCTCGTGACCGATGGTAAGCAGATAGGAATCCGTTTTCGCCGCATGGAAGGCAAACGCTCTTATTCGCGGGCATGCGGTGATGAGCCGGAACGCACGGAGGAGTATGCACGTGAGTTCGCCGTACTATGCAAACGCCTGCATAGCACTCATGTAGATACCCATTTGTTCGAGAATGTAAAAGACCGACTCTATTCGATGCTCAAGGCAAACCCCTTCTTTACCCCGGAGCAGAAGGATAAGATACATGCTTTTATAGCTGCCGCACCGGACGGTGATACCGCTATCCATGGTGACCTGCAATTCAGTAACGGCATATTCACAGAGCAGGATGGTGTGCGCACACCGTATTTTATCGACCTGGGTGATTTCTGCTACGGCTATCCTATGTTCGATGTGGGAATGGTCTATTTATGCTGCTGTCTGAATGATGAGGCATGGACACAGGAGCAATACCACATGTCCAACGCTACGGCAGCACGTTTCTGGGATGCATTTGCAGCCGAGTACTTCGGACCGAAAGCTAATATGGATGAGGTGATGCGGGAGGTGAAGATATATGCCGGACTGAAGACACTCATTGTGGAACGCGATACCGGTCGTCCCATGCTGGAGTTCCGTGCGATGCTGGAGGGAACGATTTATTAACATGGTCCTTACCCTATATAATCCGACAAACGCATATGGCAAATAAATATATGGATACAGATTTGCTTGACCTGGCAATTGTCTTTGCGGTCGAGGCTCACCACCACACCGAACGACGCGGTAAGGGCTTCCCCTATATCGTCCATCCGATGGAAGCCGTGGAGATAGTAGCTACTATCACTCCCGATCAGGAGTTGTTGGCAGCTGCCGCACTGCATGATACGATAGAAGATACCGATGTCACCTATGAACAATTGTGTGACGCTTTTGGTGAACGTATAGCAAATCTGGTGCACTCGGAAAGCGACGAGGTCATATCGGGTGTGAGTGAAGCCGATAGTTGGCACGCGCGTAAACAGGCCGCCATAGACCGTCTCACAGCAGCCCCCCGTGACGCCAAAATCGTCGCTATGGGTGATAAACTCAGTAATATGCGTGCTATATGGCGTGATTATCAGACTCAAGGTGATGACTTGTGGACCATTTTCCATGTGAAGGACAAAGCGTCCCATGCGTGGCATTATCGGGGTTTGGCAAGTGCCCTGAGTGAATTGAGCGACACGTTTGCCTATCAGGAGTTTGTGCGATTGATAGACGAGGTCTTTCCAATAAAGCAATAGGCATTGGAGGTCCTATTCGACCATATTATCAATGCGCGTGACCTCGGCGGCATATCGGCAGCC
>CAMHEP010000125.1 GCA_946184195.1 uncultured Bacteroidales bacterium
TAGTTGTATTTATTTGTTGATTATTTCTCGTGTTACAAGCACTTATCGTGCATACTGCGCTCATTATCAATGCTATAATCGATATTTTCATAGTTGTGATTGTTTATTTATATCGTTCACGATACAAAGGTACGGCTTTTTTCTCAATAGTACAAGAGTTATTGTGCTTTTTAATATACTTTAACATGAAAAAGACCGCCCTTATTTTGTAGGGTCTTTTTCATTAACATAAATCCTTTTTATGCTGTCGCATATGTTCTTAGGGTTCTTCAGCAGGGGGCGGGTGGAGTAGAAGCATTCGCCGTCTATGCCCTCAATGGCTCTGTTCATCTGCATCTGCCGAATGATCTCATTCCCTTCTTTCCATGCTTTGGCTTCTCGTGCACCGCCCAAACGATAGGGAGCCATTCCGATGTATAGTTTGCAGTCGTAGTGGTGTGCTGCCCACCAATGCGCCAGCTCTTCATAATCTGCCACTTTCTTGCCTATCTCCCAATATAACTGCGGCACTACATAATCAATCCAGCCTTCACGCATCCAGAGCAGCACGTCGGCATACAGGTCGTCGTAGTTTGTCATGCCTGCCATGGTTCTACTACCCGTAGGAAGACTGTCTCCCCAGTTGGGTACGTTACTGTCGGCTGAATGTGCAACGTCAGCATTGCGCCACACGCCGAAGGGAGATATGCCGAACTCCACTCCTTCACGCGTCTGACGGATGGTTTGACTCAACGCGTAGATAGTCTTGTTGACATTATCTCGCCGCCAATCGCGTATATCCTCAAATCCCCGAGGGTTCGTCTCATAGTCCTTGCTGTCTGGAAGGGGTGTTTTGCCGATGGGGTAAGGATAGAAATAGTCATCCATGTGAATGGCATCTATTGCGTATCGGCATACGATATCTTCCACCACCATACACAGCCATTCTCGACATTCGTCGTTAGCGGGGTCAAAATACCACTGTTTGCCGTATTGCCAGAACCAGTCGGGTTGTCGACGCATCAGGTGACTACTGCATAGTACCGATGTGTCCATAGTCGCTATGTTGACGCGGAAGGGATTGACCCAAGCATGTACCTCCATGCCCCGCATATGTGCCTCGTCCACCACGAAGGCAAGCGGGTCATACTGCGTCGCGCTGTCGTTCCATATCCCCTGTCGACCGGTCAGCCAGTGACTCCATGGCTCTAACTCGCTCATATATAGAGCATCAGCGGTCGGACGTACCTGAAAGATGATGGCGTTGATACCTATACTCTTTAGGCTATCCAGTATCCACAGCATCTCTGCCTGTTGCGCCTCGCTGTAGCCTTGCGCGGAGACACTGTCTTGCGTTACGTCATATACTGCACTCGGCCAGTCTATGTTGGCTACCGTTGCTATCCATGCTCCGCGGAACGGCATCGCCGCTAATTTTGTCGCTCCCAGTATGAATACCACCAGCGCACTACTAACTAAATATGTCTTTATCCCCGACCACATTTTCTAAAATGCCTTATCACTGATTACCTATAACCTCTCCTTCTCTCACCTGAAAGATACACGAATCGTCCTGTGTGCCGATGAGTTGCGTCAGGTGCTGCCTGTCTGTGTCGGTGATGAATATCTGTCCGAATCGCTCCGACCTCACCAACTCTACAATACGCTCCACGCGCTCGCTGTCTAATTTGTCGAATATATCATCCAGCAGCAGAATAGGCTTGTTGGGCTCCTGAGTGTCACGGGCTGCTGCGGCTAATTTCATTGCCAGCAGGTAGGTCTTCTGTTGCCCTTGGCTACCGACGCGTTTGAGGGGATATTCGCCCAGCAACATCTCTATCTCGTCTTTGTGCACCCCCTGACTCGTCCAACCTAATAGCAGGTCGCGCTGCCGGGTTCGCTGCAACGCTTCTCGGAGGTCACGGTTGTCCAGTTGGGACACATACCTCAAACTCACCTGTTCTTTGTCGCCGCTTACCTCACGATATATCTGCTCGAACTTAGGAACAAACGCCTCAATGAAGACTTTGCGCTGCTTGTATATATACTCTGCCGGTGCCACCATCTGTTCCTCTATCACCTCAAATAGTGTCTCATCCGTCTTTGTCCATCTGTCGGGGGCACCGACACCCACTTGTCCATTCGCTCTTTCTCCATTCGCCTTTAGCAGCGCATTGCGTTGTTTAACCAGCGCGTTATAGCGTTGCAACTCTTCCAGATAGCGTTTATCTTGTTGAGCAATCACCTGGTCCATGAATCGTCTGCGCTCGTCGCTGCCCTCGGCTATTAACTGCCCGTCCTCGGGGGATATCATCACTAACGGTATCAGTCCGATATGGTCAGTCATACGCTTATATTCTTTCTTCCCGCGTCTAAACTGTTTCTTCTGTCCTCTCTTCAATCCGCAGGTAATCACAATCTCATCCTCTTCATTAGCCGTTTCCCCCTTTGCGGCGATAGGTGCAAACGCGTATCGTCCTTGTACCATCGCCATCTCTTCCCCGTGGGTGATGTTCTGTGAGTCAATGGTGTTGAATGCTGACTTCGTGAAACTCATCAGGTAGATAGCATCCAGCACATTGGTCTTGCCTTGTCCGTTCAGCCCGACCAATGCGTTCACCTTCGGCTTCAGTTGCATCTTCGCCTGCCGAATATTCTTATAGTTTAGTATTTCTATTTCCTCTAATATCACGTTTTCGTTATTTTATAGAATGCTTGTATGCACTCGGCTATCACTATTCCCTGCCACTATGCAAACGCTTTGACGTCCTCTTTCGTTATCTCCTCGCCTCCGAGGATGATGAGCCGTTCCACCACATTCCTTAGCTCACGTATGTTCCCCGGCCAAGGACGTGCTTGCAGAGCTTGGATAGCCTCTTCACTAAATTGTTTCACCTTCACGCGTTGCTCTCCGCATATCTGCTCACAGAAGTAGGCTACCAACTCCGGTATATCCTCTTTCCTGTCGTCCAACTTTGGCACGTGAATGGGGATGACGTTCAGCCGGTGGAATAGGTCTTCGCGGAAGTTTCCTGCGGCTATCTCCGCCTGCAGGTCTTTGTTGGTGGCGGCTAACACTCGTACATTGACATGGATGGTCTTGTCGCTACCTACACGTGTTATCTCGTTCTCCTGCAACGCCCTCAGCACTTTCGTTTGAGCCGCAAGACTCATGTCGCCTATCTCGTCCAGAAAGAGCGTCCCGCCGTCGGCTTGCTCAAATTTACCTGCACGGTCTTTCACTGCCCCCGTGAAACTACCTTTCATGTGACCGAAGAGCTCACTCTCTATCAGCTCACTGGGGATGGCGGCGCAGTTTACTTCTACCAGCGGCTTGCCGGCACGCTCACTGCCTTCGTGTATCAAACGTGCCACTACCTCCTTACCCGTTCCGTTGGCACCGGTGATAAGTACACGTGCCTCAGTCGGTGCCACCTTATTTATTATATCACGTACGCGTGAGAGTGCCATGCTGCTGCCCACCATCTGGTTCTTCTGGATAGCTTGCCTCTTCAGACTCTTTATCTCTTCGTTCTTCTGACCTATCTCTTTGCTCAGACTCTTGTTCTCCAGTGCGTTCTTAGTCGTGACGAGCAGTCGGTTCAGATCCAGCGGTTTCTCGATGAAGTCGTAGGCTCCTTTCTTGATAGCCTCTACGGCTGTCTCTATGTTACCATGACCACTTATCATCACCACGGGACAATCGCCGGCACCTTCTCGACGAAGGGCTTCCAATAACTCGATGCCGTCCATCTCCGGCATCTTCACGTCGCTGTATACGAGGTCAAAGGCAGTTTGCCCGGCTTTCTCCAACGCAGTCTTACCGTCTTCTGCGGTCTCCACACTGTAGCCCTCAAACTCTAATATCTCTTTCAGCGTGTTGCGTATCGCACGCTCATCATCTACT
>CAMHEP010000126.1 GCA_946184195.1 uncultured Bacteroidales bacterium
CATCCTAAGAAAGTGCCATCGAAGGCGCAAGCCATCGTAAATCAGCAATCAAATAAAACGAATAATATATGAAAACATCATTCACCTACAACGAGATTCATCAGCAACCGGCAATGTGGCGCAAGGAACATGAGGCATTGCTGCAAGAGAGAGACAAGATACGTGCCTTCATGCACAAGTACCTCACACCGGACGCGGATATCGTCTTGACCGGTGCCGGCACCTCGGCATTCATCGGGGATGCCATTGAGCCCGTGATGCGCGGTATTTGGACCAACGTACGCGCCGTGCCGACCACGGATCTCATCACACATGCCTCCTACCTGTTGGATAGCGAGAGACCATTGTTACTCATCAGTTTTGCGCGATCGGGTAACAGCCCCGAGAGTTTAGGTGCAGTGAATATAGCCAACCGCCTGTGCAAACATATTGCTCATGTCTACATCACGTGTAATAAAAATGGTCAGTTGGCACAACAAGCAGCAGGGAAGGAGAATATCCTGCTTCTGCAACTGCCGGAACAGACGGATGACAAGTCACTCGCAATGACCAGCAGTTTCTCAACGATGCTGCTGACCTGTTTGATGTTGGGGCATATCAACTGTTTAGAGCAAGACGCCGAGAAGATTGAGAAGTCGGTTCAGAACGCTGAGTACATCCTGGCTCATTATGAAGAGGCGTTACGTCAGATTGGCGAGCGTCCGTTTGAGCGAGGCGTTTTCTTAGGATCCGGAGCACTGAAGGGGATTGCGGAAGAGTGCCACCTCAAACTACAAGAGTTGACCGATGGGGCGGTGGTATGTAAGTTTGATAGTTTTCTCGGTTTCCGTCATGGTCCTAAAGCCGTTGTGAACAATCGTTCCATCGTGGTCTATCTGATGACCAACGAGGAGAATGTGCTCCGCTATGAGCGTGACCTCGTACAGCAGGTGGACGGTAACAATAAGCCGGTGGCTCAGGTTATCGTCTTTGCGGGAGAGAGCGACAACATGCCCCGCATACATGCCGACCTGACTGTGAAGATGCCGTTTGGCAAGGCAGAAACAGACGGCTATGGCATCGTCCCGTATGTGCTGGTAGGACAACTGTTAGGTTTCTACGCATCGTTGGCGCACGGTCTGAACCCCGATGCACCCAGTGTGAGCGGAAACATCCACCGCGTAGTGGAAGGAGTCACCATTTATGAGTAAATCCATTGAGCCGTTTTGCTATTGAATATGCGGTAAAAACAAAATGACCCTATGGTAAAATAATTGACAAAATAGTAAATGTTAAATAGTAAATAGTTTTATGGCAAAGACAGAAAATATCCTCCGTGTGATGGAGGAACTGAAGCAAAAAACCGGAGTACCCATGACATTGTTCGCAGCATGTCCGAACTCCATGTCCGTTATCAAGGCATCTTTTCGCGCAGCCAAGCGCAATAACTCGCCCATCTATTTCGCTACGACGCTTAATCAGGTGGATTGCGACGGCGGTTATACCGGCATGACACAAGCTGAGTTCACAAAGATTCTGGCTCGTGAGGCTGCGGCCGTTCACTATACAGGACCTTATGTTGTAGCCATTGATCACGGTGGACCGTGGCTCAAAGACAAGCAGTCCATCGAGCGTTGGGACACCGAGCGTGCGATGCAGGGAGTGAAGGAAAGTTATGAGGCTGCCATATTGGCAGGGTATGACCTTATCCATGTTGATCCGACTGTTGATATATTCCTGCCGAAAGGGCAAATTATTGATATCCACGTAGTGGTCAAGCGCACGGTGGAACTGATTTTGCATGCAGAGAATTTCCGAAAGGCACAGGGTTTGCCCCCAATCTCGTACGAGGTAGGAACAGAAGAGGTGCACGGCGGACTGGCGGACGATAAGACTTTCGACACCTTCCTGACAGGTCTGAAGGCTGGCCTCAAAGAGGTGGGACTGGAGGATATATGGCCATGCTTCATTGTCGGTAAAGTAGGTACCGATTTGCACACCACATTCTTTGACGCAGATGTGGCGCGCAAATTGACGGCAAAAGTGAGACCTTACGGCAGTTACATCAAGGGACACTATTCCGACGACGTAGATAATCCCGAGGACTATCCCAAAGCCGGTATGGGCGCCGCCAACGTAGGTCCTGAGTTCACCATGAACGAATATGAGGCACTGGCAGAGTTGGAGGAGGAAGAGAAGCGTCTATATGCGGAAGGCAAAGTGGCCCAACTCAGTCATATGACCGAAGTGCTTTGGCAATGCGTCTATGAGTCGGGGCGTTGGAAAAAATGGCTTCATGGAGAAGAGGTGGGCAGAGACCTGAAGGACTGCACACCGGAGCGCCAACTATGGCTCGTGATGACAGGTTGCCGTTATATATGGCAGAAACCCGAAGCCCTCGTGGCACGGCAAACACTATATGAGAACCTGGAGCGACTGGGTATTCATGCCGAGGAGGTTGTGTTGATGCGTATCGAACGCAATATGGATAAGTATTATCGTGCATTCAATATTATCAACCTGAATGATTACCTAAAGTAACCGACGAATTATGCAGTACAGATATTATATATTAGCCTTATCTCTTGTGCTTCTTGGGGCATGCGGATGCGGCAAGAAGACTGCAGACGCCGAACCGCAACAGCCTGAGCAGGAACAGGTCGAAGAGCTGATGGACAACCCCGATATGAGTCTGATTTCGCAGACTGTGCCGGTGACGGATAAGTGGGTATGGAGCGGCAAGCCTCAGATTGCCATCCAAGTCAAGAACGACAACATAGGCGCTGTGAAAGTAGGCATCAAAGTGAATATCACCACCGATAAGAAAACGAATGTAGTCACGGTCGAAGATAGTGTGGTGGTGGGCGCTAAGAAACAAAAGGATGTGGTCATGACGACTGCCGAGAGTCTGGAGCCGGGAATATATCGTGCTGCATGTTCTGTGAATGAGAAAACTGCGCGCACATTTAATTTCGCCATTGACCCGTTCCAAATCTCTTCGGCTCAGGATAAGCCGGAGGATTTCGATGCCTTCTGGCAGGCAGCGAAAGACCAATTGGCAGGCATTGATATGCATCCTCTCTTGACGGAGATTCCTGAGCGTAGTTCGGCTACATGCAAGGTCTATATGGTGGAGATGAACTCCATCCCAGACGGTTTGGATGGCGAGCCGGTCAAGATTCGCGGATATTACTGCGAACCGCAGGACGGCAAGAAACATCCCGTACTATTGCATTTCTACGGATACGATACACAAGGGTACACCGGAGCTGTGGACTGCCCGTACGGAAGCGATAAGGCAGAGTTCTACCTCTCTCACCGAGGACAATATCTGAACAACCGTCCTGCCGGCACCAACTTAGGAGTATCGGTGGCAACAACGAATATCTACGGCGATTGGTTCCGTTATAATTTGGGTAAAAAGGACACCTATTACTACAGAGGTGCATACATGGACGTGGTGCAAGCCATACGTTTCATGGCGACGCGCGAGAGCAGCGATATGACCAAACTCTTTGCTGAGGGTTCAAGTCAGGGTGGGGGCTTGACGTATGTGGCAGCCGCATTGAGCGATTATCCGTTCACAGCCATTGCTGCCAATGTCGCTTTTATGGGGGATTTTGCGGATGCAAAGGATATAGAGAGTCTTGCCTATTGGGAAATTAGCGACCACTACTGGGTAGATGGTGTTCCTGTAGAACAGAGTCTTATGTATCTGCCGTATTTCGACATCAAACATATGACACCGCGTATCAGTTGCGCCGTGTTGGCATCAAGCGGTTTGGCGGACGATGTATGTCCGGCGCGTCTAAACCTCGTGCCGTTCAATAACCTCGCCACTCCGGCAGAGAAAAAAGAATATATCATCAAAAAGCTAAATGCCAATTATGAAGAGCTGCAG
>CAMHEP010000127.1 GCA_946184195.1 uncultured Bacteroidales bacterium
GTTCCGTTTTTTTTTACTAACTTTGCAGCCACTATGCGCAAGGTACTCATCATAATGACCGGAGGAACCATTTCAATGGTTCGAAGTAAGATATCCGGAGCACTCCATCCTGCCAAGTTGGAGACATTCAAGGCTTTTATTCCTGAACTGTTTGCCTATGACGATATCCACGTGGATATATTGGAATTCCATCCCATGCTGGACTCCTCGGACATCAACCCGGACAATTGGCAGAAGATGGCCCATGCCGTGTACGACAACTACAACAGGTATGACGGTTTCGTCATCCTCCATGGTACAGACACCATGTCCTATTCCGGTTCGGCACTATCGTTCATGCTGGATGGATTGCAGAAGCCTGTAGTCTTCACCGGCAGTCAGTTACCTATCGGTGTGCTTCGTTCGGATGCCAAGGAGAACCTGCTGACCGCCATCGAGATAGCTGCAGCCAAGGACGAGGAGGGCAATGCCATCGTGCCTGAAGTAACGGTATTCTTTGAGGACCGGCTCTTCCGTGCCAACCGTACCACCAAAAAGAATGCTGAGCATTTCTCCGCCTTCAACTCGTACAACTATCCCCCCTTGGCAAAAGCCGGAGTACATATCACCTACCAGCCGCATCTGGTGAACTACTCGCCCATGGACATGCCGCTCAAGTTGCACGACAAGACCGACTGCAACGTCGTCGTACTCAAGCTCTTCCCGGGTATCTCCGAGGTGGTGGTACGCACCATCCTGCATATCAAAGGATTGCGCGGCGTGGTACTGGAGACCTACGGAGCGGGAAATGCACCATCGGCGAAATGGCTGTATCGTCAACTAAAACGAGCCGTCGACAGAGGTATCATCATCGTCAACAAGACGCAATGCAGTACCGGTTCAGTAGACATGGGACTCTATGAAGTGAGTCAGAACCTGCTCAAGGCAGGTGTGCTGTCTGGATATGACATCACGACGGAAGCGCTGCTCACCAAGATGATGTATCTATTTGGCGAATATCCCGACAACCATGCCGAAGTGCAGAGTCTACTCCAAAAATCCCTCTGTGGAGAGATGACCATCGAATGAGAACAACAAGATTATCCACATTTAACAATATACTACTATGCTTAACAACATCGAACCCAAAAAGATTTGGGAATGCTTCTATGCACTGACACAAATACCTCGTCCCAGCGGACACACCCAACAAGTTCAACAATTCCTGGTCAACTATGGTAAGAGTCTCGGCTTGGAGACTTTCCAAGACGAGATTGGCAATGTCTTCATTCGCAAGCCGGCGAGTCCCGGCATGGAGAACCATCCGGGTGTCATCCTACAAGGTCATATGGATATGGTACCGCAGAAAAACAGCGACAAGCAATTCGACTTCACGCGGGATGCCATCCAAGCATACATTGAGGATAACGGCGCATGGGTAACGGCTGACGGCACCACCCTCGGTGCAGACAATGGTATCGGAGTGGCTACCGCCATGGCTATCCTTGCGGACAAGGATGCTGTGCATCCGCCCTTGGAGGCCTTTTTCACCGTGGACGAGGAGACCGGTATGTATGGTGCCTTCGACCTCAAGGGGGGCATCCTGCAGGGCAAGACCCTACTCAACCTCGACAGCGAGACAGAAGGCGAACTCTATGTCGGGTGCGCCGGCGGAGTGGATACGACAGCCACCTTCGACTACCAGCCGGTGGACGTTGAGGAAGGTGATATAGCGCTGCGTATCGACCTCAAGGGGTGCAAAGGCGGACACTCAGGTTGCGACATTCACCTCCAGCGTGCCAACTCCATCAAATTGCTCTTCCGTCTGCTGAAAACCGCCGTTGCCGAATATGAGGCACGGCTCGTATGCGTTGAAGGAGGCAGCCTACGCAATGCCATCCCTCGTGAAGCATCCGCTATCGTAACCATTCCCGCTGACGGACGTGAAGATTTTGAGCGTTTCGTGGAAGATACCGAGTCCCTCTTCGTTCGCGAATACGATGGTGTGGAAGACGCTTTGGAGATTAGCCTCACGGAGGTGGAGTGCCCCAAGCAGCAGATGCCCGAAGACGTACAGGATTTCCTCATCCATGCTATCACTCTATGCCCGCATGGGGTCTATCGCATGATTCCCGAGATGCCGGACATCGTCGAGACGAGCAATAATGTGGCTATGATTAAGACCGAGGCTAATAAAGTCACCGTCTTCTGCCTTACTCGCTCCAGCGTTGAGAGCCGTAAAGAGGAACTGCAGGAGATTATCCATTCCGCCTTTGCTCTGGCAGGTGCTGATGTGCAGTTCAGTGGTTCATACCCCGGATGGAAACCCAATTTCCATAGTCATATTCTGGAGACTATGCAGCAGGTATATCGTCGCGAGTTTGGTAAAGACCCGCGTGTCGTCACTATCCACGCCGGACTGGAGTGCGGTATCATAGGCCGTAACTATCCGGGCATGGATATGATTTCCTTCGGACCTACTATCGAGCATCCGCACTCTCCCGATGAGCGTGTCAACATAGAGACTGTACAGAAGATGTACGCTTTCCTGCTCGCAACGCTCAAGGAACTTTAACTCATCAATATTCATATCCAAGCACTATCCTATTAGCCTATGAAATGGAGTGATATCAAGGATTCGTTGCGCCCTATTCTCAGCCTCACTGACTATATCGATATCGAGGCTGCTAACGCCAACATCCGTGCCAACGTACCTTTCCGCGGACCGAATGTATATATTCTCTTTGCAGCTATTATCATTGCGTCGCTCGGACTGAACGTCAATTCCATCCCCGTCATCATCGGAGCGATGCTTATCTCGCCACTCATGAGTCCTATCATCGGTTTCGGACTCGGTCTGGGGACTAACGATAAGCAGTTACTCTTGTCATCACTAAAGAACTTAGGTATCATGGTGGGTATCAGCCTCTTGGCTTCGACACTCTATTTCATTCTCTCGCCGCTGGATATGGATAATCCCACGGAGCTGCTCGCACGTACTAATCCCAGTATCTACGATGTGCTCATAGCCTTATTCGGTGGTCTGGCGGGAGTCCTGGAGATTGCGCGCAAGGATAAAGGGACGGTCATGTCGGGCGTGGCTATCGCCACTGCCCTCATGCCTCCGCTCTGCACGGTGGGATACGGAATAGCGAACCTCAATATTCACTACGTCGGTGGAGCTCTGTATCTCTTCTTTATCAATAGTGTCTTTATCGCCCTGGCGGCGTTCCTCACGGCTCGTTTCCTGAAATTCCCGATGGTACAGGATAAAGACGGGAAACAGCGCACTCGCGCTATCTCGTATGCCCTGCTCATCGTGGTGGTCATCGTTCCCAGTATCTATTCGGCATACACGATGATTGGTGAGAACAACTTCACCAAGTCTGCCCGCCATTTCGCCAAAGCCGGGCAAGCGGTCGGTAAGACCTATATCTACGATTACAGCATTGATACGCACTCTCATCCCTACACTATCACCCTGCGTTTGGCGGGCGAATCGCTCAACGATGACACACGCGAGATGCTCTATCGTGAGGCAGAACACCACGGACTGATGCGGTCGCAAGTTATCTTCTATGAAGATGCCACTATGCAATACGACCGGCTCAACGAGACCGAGCTGGTGCGGGACCTGATGAGTACCAACGAGCAGCGGCTTCAACTGCGCGATGACTCCATCCGTGTCCTCGGCGAACGTATTGCCCGCTATGAAGCGTTAGTGCTGCCTACCGAGCAGGTGGCTGCCGAGCTGCGCGCACAGTGGCCGACCATCGAGCAAATCACCTTGGCACGTGGGGAAAGCATTGATGAGACACTCACAAATAGCGAGGAGGTCAT
>CAMHEP010000128.1 GCA_946184195.1 uncultured Bacteroidales bacterium
CGGGGTGCATGGCCAGCTCGTAGAGTTCTTCGTCGTCCTGTCCGCGGTCCCATCCGTTCTCCTCCATCTCCTTGATGAAGCGTGGCAGTTCATCCGGATAGAGTGCTTGCGGGTCGCCGGTATAGAACTCGAAGCCCTTCTCCTTAGCCAGTTCGATAATCTCGGGTGCCAGTTCGCCGGGGAGTTTACCGGACTTACCGAGTATCATACCCCACATGGCGGGATCCATACGGGTGAAAGGTTTCTCGTCCATGGACTTGCTGTATAGGTTGAACAGGGCTGCATTCTTCACGTATTGGCTGAACGGAGTGACGAGGCACGGTGTACCGAGCATGGGCCATATACGTTGCACCTCGTCGAACAGTTCAACGAGCAGTTCGTCCTCGGTGAGTTCTTTCTGTCCTTTCTTTCTGAGGTTGGTGTTGATAGCGGCGTGCATACCTTTGAGGTCAGCCATGAGGCTTCCCATCATACCTCCGGGCAGTCCGCATCCCACGAGCAGCGAGGTCATCAGACTATTCTTCGGGTCAATCCAGTATCCGAGGAAGTCGTCGATGAAGGACTGGGTGAGGCTGCGAGCCTGCATATATGCCTTCATGTTGATATCTTTGACGAGGAATCCGGCATCGCGGAGCATCGCTTGGATAGTGATTACATCGGGATGTACCTTACCCCAGCTCAGGGGTTCCATAGCCACATCCAGCACATCACCTCCGGCTTTAGCCACCTCCAGCATCGAGGCCACGGAGAATCCGGGACCGGAGTGTCCGTGGTATTGGATGATGATGTCGGGATGCTTCTCCTTGATTGCCGCTACGATAGTTCCCAGCATGGCGGGTCGTCCGATACCTGCCATATCCTTGAGGCAGATCTCCTGTGCGCCGCCTTCGATAAGTTGCTCAGCGAGGTTGATATAGTATTCGGTGGTGTGCACCTTGCTATAGGTGATACACATCGTAGCCTGTGCGGTCATACCAGCCTCCTTTGCCCACTTGATAGACGGAATGATATTACGCGGGTCGTTGAGTCCGCAGAAGATACGTGTGATATCCACACCCTGCGCATGTTTCACTTTATACATCAGCTGTCGTACATCAGCGGGCACGGGATTCATACGCAGTGCATTGAGTCCTCGGTCGAGCATATGTGTCTTGATACCTGCCTCGTTGAACGGCTTGGTGAAGGTACGAACTGCCACGTTGGGGTTCTCTCCGTAAAGGAGGTTAACCTGCTCGCTGGCACCGCCGTTGGTCTCCACGCGGTCGAAGCAGCCCATGTCGATGATAACGGGGGCTATCTTCTCCAGTTGGTCCTTGCGGGGTACATACTTACCGCTCGACTGCCACATGTCACGGTATACCAGTGAAAATTGAATCTCTTTCTTCATATATATTATTGTTTTTTTAGTGCAAAGTGCTTTAGTGCTATATTTTACCGGGACGCTAAAAGGTATATCCTGCTCCTATCATGAACGAGCGCGGGTAGAGCTCGTAGGAAGTGATACCGGTGGAGGCGGCGGTGGTGAAGTGGTCGGTGGTCAGATAGTTGAAGACGTTATCAAACTCCGCATGCACATTCCATGGTCCCCAGTTCTTGCTCAGTCGCAGCTGCAGGCTGATATAGTCTCCTTGTTCGCGGTCGGTATCCTTGATGCGGGAGTTGTACATCACCTTGCCGGAGAACGCCCACTCATGCTTGAAGCGGAATACGGGCGTGAAACATAGGTTGAAGTACCAGTTGTCGCGTGTCTCACCGTTCACGTCGCTGAAGCGTCCGAAGACGTTGCCGGCGAAGGCAAACGAGAATATCCCGTAACGATAGTATAGCGAAGCGTTCAGTTCCATGATATTACTCTTGCCCATGTTGGCATAGGACATATAGTGTCCCTGTGTTACATAGTCGATGTCGCTATAGGAGCGTATTGGTCCGTCGGTGTGTATATACTCCACTCCCACATCGGAGACGACGCTATGTTCCTGTCCCTTGTAGTCGAACACATAGTGGAGGTTCACATTGTGCACATAGGTGGAGTGCAGGTCCTTTGCTCCGCGGTAGTAGATACCCTGCACCGGATTGTATATCATCACGGTGTCCATCTGCGCATTGGTCGGCCGTATCAAGTTACGTGCAGCGATGAGCCGGAGTCGGTGGTGGTCCGCCACACGGCAGTCCACACTCACGTTGGCGGTGACATCATGCTCCACGGTGCGCTGCGTGGTATTGTTGACACTTTGCAGTTCACGCATGAAGTATTGGTACTTGGCACCCGCCTGCATTTGCCATCGTCCCGCCTGCATATCCAATTGCACATAGGGAGATGCGTTCACCGTCAGGTAGTCGAGCGACGGAGAGAACTGCATTTTGTATCGCAGTGGTCTCTGATCACTCATGTAGGACGAGTTAAGTCCCTTCTGCAGGATAGTGTTACCGCCCACGGTGAGCCATAGCTCGTGCATCCGGTCACGACGCCACAACGGCTGTTTGGTGCGCAGGTCTATATTGAGTGAATGCGGTTGCTCCATTTTATCCATGTATTGGTCGGGCGATGGACCTCCGAAGACGACCGGCATCAGTGCCGGGTCGGAATAGACATGCGACGGGCTGGTGGTTCGTGAGAAGTTGTATATAGCCGCCAGACGCAGGCTACCGTCGTTGGTAAAGCGGTGGGTATAGTCGGCAGTAGCGAGCAACGTGAGTTTGCGGCTCTGGGCTGTATTCCAGTTCCAGCCGTTGAGCAAAAGCAGGGTGTCACCGCCAATGTGATTATATCGTTCCACCATAGAACCCACATGTTCGTCATCGCTGCCATAGCTGACCATAGCCATCATATTGACTACATCGTATTTGCCGGCATATTGCACATCTATCTTACCCGTAGTCTGCCAGTATTCGGTCTTGAGGGTGTCCTGCCGGTTGATATGGTGGTAAGCGAACGACTCAGTGGTCGCCTTGTCGCGCGAAATATTCTGATACTCGCCCATCACCGCGGAGCGCACCATCCATTGGCCTTTGCGGTAGGAGAGCAGCGCGGAGGGCATCACGTCCCACATCGCCTCGGCGTCGAGCATGGCGTTGCCGTGCAGACCTTCCCCTACATTCCTGAGGCGTATATTGATTACACCGCCTTGTCCGTTGCGTTGCTCGCTGACGGTAGGCAGTTCCACTATCTCGACCGCTTCCACCTCGGCGACACGTGTCTGTATGAGGATGAGGTCACGGCTCTCGCCCACATCTTTGCCATCGAGCTGCACAGAGTAGTTCCCATAGAGGTTCGACGCATCGCGGCTCAATAGTTCCGGCACCATATCCAGCACCACGCGTATGGAACTATTGGCATTGAGTCCGAGGGCATCGACATTGATGATTTTGCGTGTCGGTGCGAACTCAAAGATGGGGCGGCTGTTATCCTCTGCCCATAGCGACAAAGGCAGCGCCAACAGCACCACCGTTAGTCCAAGCACTATGTCCCAATGCTTACGCATTTATTTCACGCTGCAAAGATACAACAAAAAATCTGAATGTACAAGAATTGAGTAGATTTTTTAGTTGGGAAGCTTGTTTTCAGAAAAAAATCTACTCAATCAGTCCCGTCCCCGTCACGTCCCCGTCACGTCCCCGTCACGTCCCCGAAAATAGCCCTGGAGTCTGTACTTCTCCATGAAGAGAAGTATAGGGATAGATAGAATAGTGTCCTATAAAAAAGAAAAAAATAATAACAATACCTTTGAGGGCTTTAGGAGCGGTGCTCCTTGCACA
>CAMHEP010000129.1 GCA_946184195.1 uncultured Bacteroidales bacterium
TGGCAGACTCCACGCTCGGAGAATATTTAGGTTGTTTAGTCGCAATGGAGTATCATTCCTTTGACATGACTGCCTCAAGGATTTTCTCGTCGAATTTGGAGACGTGGCGAAATATATCGTCAACGGAATTTATTGATTATGCAGGACGTTGGTTCTCGTTTTTGGACCAGATAATAAAGAAGTATGAGAAGATTGATGGTGAGAAGTCTCAGGTGCAACGAGCTGTGTGGGAATGCAATCGTACTTATACGGGAAAATCGTTCGCAGATTGGAGTGAACATTTTGTGGAAGTCCCTTGTGTAGACGACTTGATGCAGTTAACGCACAAGTACTATCTCCCGTTTTTTCAGCAGGCTACGCAGTTGCTTGAGGAAAAACTTGCTGAGTGTAAGCAATATGCAGAATGGGAATAAACTCTATTCACGTCTCCCTAATCGTGTGTGTCGGTAGTAAAAGGCTAAAATCTCTCGGTAAGTGTGTCCTTCCTCTGCCATCACGGCAGCACCTATCTGGCATAATCCCACACCGTGCCCCCAGCCGTGACCGCGTAGAATAAACTCTTTTTCCGTCTCCTCTACCTCAAACCACGATGAGTAGAGGCAGGAGCGACTGAGTGCTTTGCGGATGGCGAGTTCCTTGCTGATGACCTCTCTATACTTCGTTCCCACAATCTCCAATTGGTCGATACGTCCGCTTTCGCCGCGTGACAAAGGTCTAAGATGCTGTATCTCTCCGTAATCAACACCCGTCTTATTCCGAATAATTTCACTCAGTTCTTCTCGTGAATATCTAACCGTCCAATCGTGGTAGTCGTTAGTCTCAAGGTCATAGTTGTTTAGGCTGCTTTCCGGCCGTGCCTTACCGCAATACGGACATTCCACTGATTCTAAGTAGGGGGTCTCACCTTCTTGGTCCCAGCATGTCTCCCATATCTCTGTCCGTCCGCCACAACACTTATGGTAGCGGCAGTCGCAGACCTCGTCTCCATATAGTAGCACCTCGTGAGCTGTCGCCCGTACAGCCTCCACGGCGCGCGGGTTGCGTCGCCCGATGCCCTCATACCGCTGACAATGGTCGTCTGCACATACGTCAAAAGCGTCGTCTGTGTCGCAATAGGGCGTAGCTGCACCGCGGGGGTGGTCTGTATGACCGATAGCGCGAACTGCCCAACTACGTGAAATCACCGCATGAGCCTTCAATAGTTCCATGGGAGCGGTGGCCGCCATCTCGGATGAGATCACACTCGTGAGATAATCTTCTATATCCAGTGTGTTAATCGCAGTCTCGGTGCCATCGGTATTGGGGCGTATCTCCATCTGCCCCTCAAAGCGCTGATCCTCTTTCCTGTCCCAATGAAAACCAATGCCGATACGCACACCACGTAGGGTAGTGGTACCGTCCTGATGGGAGACCGCATCAATATGCGGTGCTGTCATGATGCCGACACGTATTTTCATCGCAGACGAAAACTACTATTCTTGTGTCGGTACGATATCTTTCTTGTGATAAACTTGTAGTCCCGGTATAGGGTCGCGCATAATCTGACCAAGAGTGAAACCATAGTCACTCAGCACTTCTTGGAGTACATCGCGATAGAAGTAGGCAACACTACCGACAAAACCCACCGGCATATTCTTGGTCTCACTCAGTTCCACACCGTCCTGCTCATAATATTGTGCCACATTTCGGGTGATAAACTGACTGAAATGATCGTACAATAGGTTGTGTATGCGCGAATCGTCCAGATGGTTTCCGCAGAAGCGTGCCAAATTAGCTAAAAATCGATTGGGGAAGGGCTGACGATATACTTGTTCTAAAATATCAGGCATGGTGAGGTTATTCTCTTTGAGAAACAGTTCCTTAAGGTCCTCGCCCAATTGGTTCTTCAGGGCATCACCAACCAGGCGTTTACCTAATGTGGCTGCCGAACCCTCATCGCCTAAGATATATCCTAATGACGGCACAGCCCATTGTATCTTCTCGCCGTCGTATAGACACGAACCGCTACCGGTGCCGAGGATACATGCCACACCCTTCGTGTTCCCCAACAGACCTCGAGCTGCACCTAACATATCGCTCTCCACCACAATCTTGGCGTCGCGAAAAATAGCTTGCAAAGCTTTCTCTACAAAAGGAGCTTTCTCCGGGGTGCAACCGGCGCCGTAGAAGAAAATATGCGTGAGTTTGCCCGCCCATAACAGACTACCTATCTGGGGTAAGAGATTGTTGCTCACGGAGTTCTGCATCGCCATGCTGGTTTGAAACATGGGATTTATTCCATCTGTCGTGAAGTCGGACGATTGTCCGTTGGCGGTCATTAGGCACCAGTGTGCCTTGGTCGAACCACTATCAGCAATTAAAATCATGTCACTTAATCTTTATTTGCTGCAAAGTTACACTTTTTTTTGTATATATGCAAATTTTTTAATACCTTTGTACCCGATATGAAGACATTTCAACTGAACGGGCGTGTTTGTTCTACTGCCCAAATTCGAGAAATAGTTCGCCTGTCTCAAGGCGAGGAGTATATAGTCATCACGCTTCGTGATAATATCCGTTGGATTCATTTTGGTGAGGAACGTTTGCTCCAAGTCGCTCGTGACACCGATGCTGCCATGGCATATGCCGACCGCTTTAATCCCGAGCAGGCTCCTGTGATTGATTATCAGTTGGGTGCTTTGCGTGACGATTTCGACTTCGGCTCCGTGATGATGTGGCGCGTGGACTGTCTGCAGCAGGCGGTGGCTGAGATGGATACGGATTATCAGTTCGCAGGACTTTATGACCTGCGACTCCGTGTCAGCCGGTTGGGGCAACTCGTGCACATCCCTGAGTTCCTGTACTATGAGGTAGAAACGGACCTTCGCAAGTCGGGTGAGAAACTCTTCGACTATGTCGACCCGAAGAACCGCGCTGTGCAGATAGAGATGGAGCAGTGTGTCACGGCTCACCTCAAGGCTTTGGGCGGCTACCTCCAACCTCACTTCAAAGATGTAGACCTCGACGAAGGTGACTTCCCCGTGGAGGCTTCTGTCGTCATCCCATGTCGCAATAGGGTTCGTACCATCGGTGATGCCATCCGCTCTGCCCTCCGTCAGGTTGTCAACGCTCCTTATTCCTATAATGTCATCGTCGTGGACGACAACAGCGTGGATGGTACTCTGGAGGTGATTCGTCAATGCCTTAAGGAGAATGCCGAGCAGCGAAAGGCTGACCCTCATGCGCCGGAACTTATTCATATTGCTCAGGATAAGACATGGCACGCTATCGGCGGTAACTGGAATGCTGCTTTGCATCACGATAAATGCGGACGCTTTGCCCTCCAACTTGATAGCGACGATACTTATAGCGACGAGCACACCGTACAGCGTTTTATCGATGCCTTCCGTACGCAACGCTGCGCCATGGTCGTCGGTACTTATCGCATGACGGATATCGATGGTAATATCTTACCGCCAGGCATTATCGACCATCGCGAGTGGACAGAGGATAATGGCCGCAATAATGCGCTACGTATCAATGGTTTGGGTGCGCCGCGGGGCTTCCTGACCTCGCTCCTGCGTCAGCTGAACTTCCCCACTACTAAATACGGAGAGGATTACGCTGTCGGATTGCGGGTGAGCCGCGAATATAAGATAGGTAGGATTTATGACGTGCTCTATAACTGCCGTCGTTGGGAGGATAACTCCGATGCCAATTGTGATATTGTAGCAATGAACCGCAACAACTGGTACAAAGACCGTCTGCGTACAT
>CAMHEP010000130.1 GCA_946184195.1 uncultured Bacteroidales bacterium
GGTATCTTATCCACCGATTGGAAGCATACCTCGCAAGGTATACGATCCTGATACTTAGCCAAAACGACCTTGCGAAAATCTACCTCAAAATCTTTACGAATAACAAAGACGACCTTTCCAAAGCCGGCACGTACGGCGTCATAGACAGAATAGTCCATGATGGTTTCACCGTGAGGTCCAAGACCGTCTAACTGTTTTAATCCTCCATAACGGCTACCCATTCCGGCAGCCAATACGAATAATGTTGGTTTCATCGTTATATGTATTTGTGTTTGTTAGTTGTAAAAGTTATCTATTCCGTATATGCTTCCAGTTTACCATTGGAACGCTTGTGCCGCATCCATAATCCATAAACCTCTGAGCAGTTACCTGCCGTGGTAAATGCATGTATATCCTGTTCACGCATATAATTCATCAGTTTTGCAAACTCCGATTGACTAAGCAAGGCCTGTATCTCCACACGTTTTTCACCGCTATAGCCTCCTTTCACCTCATAGAGAGAGCAACCACGAAGCAGTGTATAGACGATATAGCGCCGAATCTGTTCGTGTTCGTCGGATATGATACATACACGTTTTCGGCGATTAAAGGTTGCCATGAAATAATCCACCACCAAGCCATTGATCCACGTTCCCATAATGCCTATCATCACCATACGGAAATCGTTGATATAAAATGCACTAAGACAAATTATCAATCCCGTAATGAAGACAGAAGTACCTATATCCATGGAGGTATACTTATTGATAATCTTGGCAAGTATATCTAATCCTCCCGTTGATGCATTGATATAGAACTCGAAGGCCTGACATGCACTGAGCAAAAAGACAAAACACATCAAGTCAAACCATACATCCCCCATGCCCAATCCGGCAGACATAACAGAATCACGTACCTGTTCCATCAATTCTCCGGCACGATTGACAATATAAGGGTTGCCATTAGGGTCAAGCACCGTTCCACCTGACTGCACTTGTGCAAGAATATCGGGATTATCAATTACCCTGTGAGTAAAGTTAGTATAAGGGTATACACGATCCCAAAACTGAATAAAAGGTCCAAAGATAAGCGATGTAAAAGCAGTTTTTATGCCGAAATCATCCTCTACCAATACAAATGCCATAAGAAGCAATAATGCGTTCAATACAATCATGAGATAAGACAATGTATCTGCTGTACCGCCAATCACCGTATTGATAACGAGGCATAACCCCGCTAAGGACCCCATAATCAAATGACTGGGAGCGAGAAAATAGTAAACTGCAGCACTACCACAGAGGATACCCAAAGTCATCAGCATTATCTCGCGCCAAAATTTTTGAGTATGCATGGCACGCCATAGTGCATTCATTTCTTCTATCCAAAACGCGCGCGTTCCATATTTATATAAATGTTCAAACATTTGTCTACTCAGGATTTAATTTGTGTTATTATGTATTATAATATCTTTTACAAGTAATCGGGCTGTTCTTCTGGTCTGTTGTTTGAGTAACACTACTCGATTCTTCTGCTCGCGCGTCAATATATCGGGTGTTGTACCACGTATGGTGAGAAGACTCAAATCCTCGTTATAGGTTACCTTGAAAGCCTCACTGAGTTCTGCCAGTGCCGCCGGCACATAACGTGTAGCATCTACACTAACAGAAATGGTCACAGCACTCGATTGGATAAGACTCACCTTCAGTCTATTACGGTCTATCACATCAAATATTTTCGATAGGCTCTGCTCCAGTACGAAACTGAAATCTTTAGGGCGTATAGTGATTAGAGTTTGATGCTTACGCCATATATATACCGGTACATCTATTTTCTTTTGAGTATCGCAAATAACCGACCCCTTAGCATCCGGATTGAAATACGGTTTCACATAGAGTGGTATATTTTTGTTCTCAAGAGGCCTAATCGTCTTAGGGTGGATAACCTGTGCACCGCTATATGCCAATTCCACGGCTTCTAAATAGCTTAATTCAGGTATGAGTATTGTATTTTCCACTAACCTGGGATCTGCATTCAGGATACCGGGTACATCCTTCCATATAGTGACCGAATCAGCATTCAGCATATTCGCTACCAATGCTGCAGTATAGTCTGACCCTTCGCGTCCAAGTGTAGTACGTCGTCCATCCGGCATACCGCCAATGAATCCTTGCACGATGGTAACACGATGAGTCGCCGATGCCATTCTCATTCTAAGCATCCTTTCCGAAAGGACTATGTCAGGTTGCGCCTCACGGAAGCGGTCGTTTGTAATTAACGTCTCGGTCATGTCCACCCATGCAGCATCCACACCTTGCTCGATAAGGTATTCATACACTAAAGCCGTCGAAAGGAGTTCCCCCATACTGACCACTTGGTCATATTGCTCGTCATACCCTGCTTCTTCGTTCCCGAGGTCTCGCAATCCCTTCTCTAACACATGCTCCATCGCTTCGGTGGATAAACCTAACTCCTCCGCTGTTGCCACATGCGTCATAAGAATAGCGTCCAGTCGTTCCTTGGCGAGAGCCTTATCTCCTTGCATGAGCGATTCCACCACCTTCTCCAAGGCATTGGTAGTCTTCCCCATAGCAGAGATGACAACGATTAAATCGTTGCCATCTCTACATACTATGTCCTTTAGGTTACGTATTCCCTCAGCATCGCTGATAGACGCCCCGCCGAACTTATAGACTTTCATACATTATACCTTTAACTCTTTCAGGTTTGCCATCTGCATAGCTGTCACTGCGCCTTCCACTCCTTTATTACCCAACTTACCTCCTGCGCGTTCCAAAGCTTGCTCCATTGTGTCACATGTCAGCACCGAAAATATCACCGGTGCAACCCCGTCAGCGTTAATAGTAGCCACCCCCTGTGTCACACTCTGACAAACATAGTCGAAATGCGGTGTACCACCTCGTACCACGCAACCAATCACGATAATAGCATCCGGCGTATGATCGGCTTGTAGCAGCATTGATGCGCCATAAGTGAGCTCCACCGTTCCCGGCACATGAACAAGGCTGATATCATTCACCCCGTGTTCCTTGAGGGTGGCGATAGCACCATCCGCCATAGCATACGTCACTTCACTATTCCAATCAGCGACTACGATTGCGTAGTGCTGAGTCGCCAATCTGTTGCAATCGGGAAGTAACGAAGCATCGTATTTACTGAGATCAGTTGTCATTAGTCACACTGAGCAATCAGTTTATCAATATCCTGTGCCTCACTGGATGCAGGATAGTCGTTCTTGATAGTCTCAAAGACGCGTTTAGCAGCTTTCTTGTCACCCATTTCCAGATAAACAAGACCTGCTTTGCGCAAACTGATAGGAGCAATCAAATCATTGCCACTCTTAGCGGCAGCACGATATGCCTTCACTGCCTTTGCATAATCCTCCATCTCGACAAATGCATCACCCAGCAATTGGTGTGCAGCGGGATTTATATTTACATCCTTAGCCGAGAATTTTTTCAGGTATTTTGCAGCCTCTTCATATTGTCCCTGCTCGTAGTAGCAGATACCGGCATAGAGGGCAGCCAATTCACCTTGCTGATACCAACTATACTTGTCAGCTATCTCTGCAAAACCTATGCATTCAGCATCATCTCCATTAAGCGCTTTCTCAAAATCACCTGCCAGAAAATAGGCTTCTGCTTTTGCATTTTCATTGCTCGCCTCCAAAGCTTTGGGCTTCAGCACATACGTATTCAGGGCAATGATACCCAAAACCACTGCTGCTACAACCAAAACGCACCATGTCAGCATGT
>CAMHEP010000131.1 GCA_946184195.1 uncultured Bacteroidales bacterium
ATGAGTAACGAGATAATCCTGCGGTGTTGACTGCACTTGGGTAATTGTGATTGGGGGTGAATCAATGGAAAGCTATGTTGATGATGCGGACGAGTTCTGCATCATCAACTTCTTTTATTTCCTCGTTGTGTGCTACGCTGATGAATCCTGTTTCTTCTGAGACGACGATGATATAACTATCTGATTTCTCAGCCAGTCCTAAGGCAGCACGATGTCGCAAGCCATAATGTTTAGGAAGGTCCATACGTCTTGAGACGGGCAATATACAAGCAGCTTGAGCCAACCGATTGTTTTTTATAATAAGCGCTCCGTCGTGTAAGGGGGTATTCTTAAAGAAGATGTTCTCTATCATTCGGGCAGAAATAACGGCATCTATTATTTCTCCACTATCGGCATATTCTTTTAATTCGGAATTTCCTGCTAAGACAATAAGTGCTCCGGTATGCGAAGCCGACATGTGGTGACAAGCCGTCATGAGTTCCTGTATGTCGGAGTCGGTAGCCCGTTTTTTATAATCGGGTTGCAAGAAACGTAATTGAGAAAAACGTGCCCCCAAGCTATAGAAGAAAGTACGTATCTCTTCCTGAAAGATGATGAGCAGAGCAATAGCGCCTACGCTGATGATACGGTCGAAGAGCGCACCTGTTAACGAGAGTTGGAAGACATAGGTAACCAGAATCCATACCGCGATGAAGGCGAATATTCCCCAAAAGAGATTAGCGGCTCCAGAACGTCTCAGCAGGCGATATGCTTCGAACATGATAAAGGCAGAAAGCAGAATATCAATGATATCTTTTATTCCTATTTGTACACCCAACATAATTATAATATAGATAAGTTATTATACATAGTAATAGTTTGGACGGCATCCTGTACATCATGCACCCGAAGAATATCTGCTCCATTGAGTAGTGCCGTCATATTAGCAGCATTCGTGGCCGCAAGGACGTCGTTCGGGGTGAGACGGAGAGGCTTATATAGCATAGATTTGCGTGAAAGACCGACTAACAAGGGCAGGTCTAAGGATTGGAACTCCTGCAGATGCCGGAGGATAGTGTAATTTTGCGGGATGTCTTTTCCGAATCCGAATCCGGGATCCAGGATGATATCCCGGCATCCCATTCGATGGAGAATGTCAATACCTCGTTGCCATGTTGCTATTGTTTGCCCGACAGTAGCTTGTGCTGTGCAAAAGATATACGGAACGTGCAGTTGTGCCACTTGGTTGAACATGTCGTCGTCCATTGTACCTCCGGAGATATCATTGATGCACATGGGTCCAAATGAATCAACAGCTCTGTAGGCTATCCGGCTTCGATAGGTATCCAAAGAAAGAAGTGCATCGGGAAAATGGTTTCGGATAGATTGGAGCGCAGGTTGCAGTCGTTTCCATTCTGTTTCCATATCCGGTTGTTCCGCTCCGGGTCGAGTAGAACATCCACCGATATCGAGAATAGCGGCACCATTTGTAAGACACGTTTCTACGTGCCGAAGTAGGGCGGAATCGTCGGTAAGTCGCGATGCAGTGTAGAAACTATCAGGCGTGACATTGATGATAGCCATCACTTGCGGTTCGGTGAGACTGAGCAACTTTTCTCCTATTTTCAGATGTCGCTGTTTCATACGGCTGCAAAGTTACAAAAAAAGTAGGGAAAAACCATAGGTTTTGTTATGGTTTTGTGGGAAAAATGAGCATTTTATTACAAAAACGCATTTTTTTTGAAGTTTTTCCCTAAAAAGTTCGTCTAATTAAAATATTTTTTATATCTTTGCAAGCTGAATACGCAATTTGCGGTTAAATGTGTTAGAAAATAAATCAAAAACTTGAATATGAAGAACGTATCAAAGTCACTTTTACTCCTACTGGTTTTGGTGTTGAGTGCATGTAACTCCAGAGAGTTGAATACGAAGGTGTCCTCCACAACGGGATGGAATTACTATGATCGTAAGACGACCAATTTTGAGGCATTAGAGGGTGTGGGCAACATTAATCCTCCGGGAATGGTGCCTATTCAGGGTGGAACTTTCACTATTGGTGAGAAGGACGAATTTCTGACAGCTCCTCGTGATAATGCCAACCGTTCATTGACGGTTAGTTCCTTCTACATGGACAAGTACGAGGTAACTAACTTGGCATGGCGTGAGTATTTACATTGGATGAATATGGTGTTTGCGGATGTTGCTCCCGAGTTGATTCAGAAGGCGACTCCCGATGAGAAAGTATGGCGTGAGGAGTTGGCATACAATGATCCTTATGTTGACCTATATTTTACTCACCCGGCTTATTCGTTTTATCCTGTAGTGGGTGTGACATGGGAGCAGGCAATGACTTATTGCCAGTGGCGTACCGACCGTGTGAATGAGATGGCTCTTATTCAGAGCGGTGCTATTGCTATTCCTGATTTCCAATCCTTGTTACCGCGTGAGTGGGATGATCAAGAGCGTGAGGAATGGGAGACTCAGAACGGTTACCAATTGGTAGAGGTTGAGCAAGAGCAGACTGCTGATATGATGGAAGGTGAGGAGTTGCCTCCATTGTATCGTTTCCCGTTTGAGTATATCCGAGATAAGTTCATCTTCAATACTGAGAAATATCTTGCTGTAGATGCTTATGCACCTGAGTTTGGTCGTCATCCTAAAGTAGACTCATGGGGCAATAACCGCAAGGTTAATCAAGCAGACGGTATCCTCATTGTAGGTTATCGTTTACCGACAGAGGCAGAGTGGGAGTTCGCCGCTTTTGCTCCTGTTGCGGGAGAGGACGGTTTGACTATTGAGGGTAAGATATATCCGTGGTCCGGATATCATCCTCGTGACTTAAGTAAGAAGAACGAAGGACGTCTCCAAGCAAACTTCATTCGTGGTAGAGGCGACATGATGGGTGTTAGTGGTGCGCTGAATGATAACTATGTAATCACCGCTCCGGTAGATGCTTTCTTGCCGAATGATTTCGGATTGTATAATATGGCAGGAAATGTGAACGAGTGGGTATTGGATGTCTATCGTGAGACATCTTTCCAAGAGGTATCGGAGTATAACTCGTTCCGTGGTAATATCTATATGAAGCCCAAACGCTCGGAGAGCGGTATCTATGAGATTGACTCATTGGGTTGTGTAGCTCGTGAATATAGTGGTGACGATGACAAACGTGACTTCCGTGATGGAGACTTCGCTTCGTTGCTGGTAACGGACTACCCCTTGGATACTGTTGGAGTGAAAAATCTCGCCGAGGTTAAGTTTGACCCGACGGATGTGTTGGCACCTAAAGTGACAAAGCGTACACGTGTATATAAGGGTGGTTCATGGAATGATCGTATCTATTGGCTTGATCCGGCATCCCGTCGTTACTTAGAGCAGGATAAGTGCTCTTGCACGGTTGGATTCCGTTGCGCTATGTCAACGCTTGGTGATCAGATTTCAGCAGCACCGATTGAACGTAAATAAAAGTAAGATTAATATATAATAAGGAATAAATAATAGAAGTTTATGAATATCCCAAGTGAATTGAGGTATACTCGTGAGCACGAATGGATTCGTGTAGAGGGAGATGAGGCCTTTGTCGGTATTACCGATTATGCTCAGAGCGAGTTGGGCGAGATTGTTTTTGTTGATGTGGATACTGTCGGTGAGACCATTGGACAGGGTGATGTGTTTGGTTCTGTTGAGGCTGTGAAAACGGTTAGTGATTTGAATATGCCTGTGACAGGTGAGA
>CAMHEP010000132.1 GCA_946184195.1 uncultured Bacteroidales bacterium
GACTGCCAATAGGATATTGCTGATAGTAATATTGCAATCCTAATTGACTGAGTTGCTCGTTGAAACTGACCATTGCGGCATTGACATTGACTTGTGCATTCCCGATCCAGATACCTCCTATTTGCGTCTGTTGCGGCATGAGGATATACCGCAACTTGTTGTTCCAGCGTTTGCGCAGCAGATAGGGCATGGCAGCCAATACTTGTGACGGTTCCGTCGCATCCGCAGGATAAAGCATTACATCCCACTGCTTACCGGCACAAACGGCATCCATCCACCACGGCTGCATGAAGACAGGCATATCTGTTTGCCCTTTTGCCCATTCGATATATATATCCTTGTTATTCATAATTGTGTGTACATACGAGGTGCAAAGGTACGAAAAAAAAATGAGATATACAAGAGAAAACATAGAAAAGCAAATAAATTTGCATGAGTGCTTTTTTTTTTGTACCTTTGCAGTCACAAATTGGAATACTATGGCAAGAACAGAAATAGCGACATTAGGAGAGTTTGGACTTATCCGTCATCTCACGGATAATATGGAGAAAAAACAAGTTTCTACGATAAAGGGCGTGGGGGATGATGCAGCGGTGATGGATTTTAGAAAGGGACAAAGTGACAAAGTACAAGGTACAAAGGAAGGTGACTTGGTGCTGATGACCACCGACTTGTTGTTGGAGGGTGTTCATTTTAATTTGGAGTATGTGCCGCTTAAGCACTTGGGATATAAGGCCGCCGTGGTTAATTTCTCGGATATCTATGCGATGAACGGCACCCCGACACAGATTGTAGTGTCGTTGGGACTAAGCAAGCGTTTCTCGGTGGAAGATATGGAGCAATTGTACAGCGGAATCCGCTTGGCCTGTGAGCGCTACGGAGTAGATTTGGTAGGTGGAGATACGAGTGCTTCCATGACAGGATTGACTATATCTATAACCTGTTTGGGAACTGCCAAAGAGTCGGATATCGTTTATCGTAATGGCGCAAAGGAGAACAATCTGATCTGTGTGACGGGCAATTTGGGAACCGCTTATATGGGATTGCAGTTGTTGGAGAGGGAAAGGATTGCGGCTAATGACGAATTACGAATTACGAATGACGAACGACGAAGGATGAGTGCGAATGGAGAGAGTGGCGTGAGAAAAGCCTTTGAAGGAAGGGAATATTTGTTGGAGCGTCAGTTGAAACCCGAGGCGCGACGTGATATTATCGAGAAACTGCGTGAGGCAGGTATCAAGCCTACGGCGATGATGGATGTGAGTGACGGGCTGAGCAGCGAACTAATGCATATTTGTACGCAGTCGGGTGTGGGATGCGCTGTCTACGAGGATAAGTTACCGATAGATTTCCAAGCAGCCGCGTTGGCGGAGGAGATGAACCTGAATATAGTGACCTGCGCACTGAATGGAGGCGAAGATTATGAGTTGCTTTTTACTTGCGACTTGAAAGACTACGAGAAACTCATTCCGTTGGAGGATGTCTACCTGATAGGACATATCACGAAAAAAGAATACGGCATGAACCTCATAGGCAGAAACGGAGAGGAGATAGGACTGAAGGCGCAAGGATGGAATGCGTTTTATGAAGAGACAAAGTGACAAGGTACACGGTGCAAAGTGACACGGTACAAAGTGACAAAGTGTAAGGCATGAAGATAGTTATCTTGGGAACGGCATATCCCTATCGAGGCGGATTAGCGACATTCAATGAACGTTTGGCACGTCAGTTTATGGAAGAAGGGCATGAGGTGGAGGTGTGGACCTTCACGGTGCAGTACCCGTCTTTTCTTTTCCCGGGTAAGACTCAGTATTCGTGCGAGCAAGCGCCCCAAGACTTGTTGATAACGAGAAGGTTGAACTCTTGCAATCCGTTCAATTGGTGCAGGGTGGGGAATGAATTGAGAAGACAAGCACCGGATATGGTGGTATGCTGCTATTGGATGGCATTCTTTGCACCTCTGTACGGGACAATCTGCAGAATGGCTCGCAAGAACGGTAAAACGAAATGTATCGCCTTGGTCCACAATATGTTCCCCCATGAGAGGGGGATGTTGGATAAACTATTCGCTCCGTGGTTTGTAGGCAGTCAGGACGGATTTGTGGCACTGAGTGACAGTGTGGTAAAGGACATAGAGAAGGTACAAGGTGACAAAGGACGAGGTACAAAGGTCCCCAAGGTGTTCTCTCCTCATCCGATTTATGATCACTACGGAGAGCGCATGACAAAGCACGAAGCATGCCGAGCATTGGGCATAGAGGAGGGTAATGATTACCTGCTATTCTTCGGTTTGGTTAGAGCGTACAAGGGATTGGACCTGCTATTGGACGCCTTCGGACAAATCAAGGAACGACTTCCTAAGTTGAAACTGCTGATAGCGGGAGAGTTTTATGAGCACGAAGAAAAGTACCTCAAACAGATAGAGGAAAACGGATTGACGGATAGGGTGGTAGTGAGAAATGAGTTTATTCCTGATGCCGACTTGCGTAAATATTTTGGTGCAGCCGACTTGATTGTACAACCTTATAAATCTGCTACGCAGAGCGGTGTGACACAGGTAGCCTTTCATTTTGAGAAACCTATATTGGTGACGAATGTAGGCGGATTGGGAGAGATTGTTCACGATGGGAAGATGGGGTATGCTGTGGAGCCTAAGTCAGAAGCGATAGCTGCGGCTATCAGTGATTATTTTGAGCATAACCGTCAGGAAACGTTCACTGCTTATCTAAAAGAAGAAAAGAAGAAATACAGTTGGGATAAGATGAGCAGAGCATTTATGGATGTACGAAGTGAATGTACGATGTACGAAGGACAAAGTAAAAGTGACGAGCGATAGATTATGAAAACGATAAAATTGTTCTTAACGGACGTGGACGGCTGTCTAACGGACGGCGGGATGTATTACACGGAGACGGGCGATGAGTTGAAGCGATTCTGTGTGTACGACGGTATGGGTATGGTTCTGCTCATGCAGCGCGGTATACGTTGCGGCATTTTGACGAGTGAGACTACGCCCATCGTGCTGAAGCGTGCAAGGAAGTTGAATTTAGACTATCTTTATATGGGTGTAGGCCGACAGAAAGACCATAGTCCCGTTGTACGGTATGCTCCGGCGGGAGAGGAAGGGGTGAGTCTGCCTTTCCGTAGTAAGTTGGATGCGGCAAGAGAGATATGTGAGGAGCTGGGGATAGGATTGAGTGAGGTCTGTTTTGTGGGCGATGATATCAACGATGTGGAGTTGCTGAAGGCCGTGGGGCTGGCAGCCTGTCCGCCGAACGCTTTGCCGGAAGTACGAGCTATAGATGGTATCCTGCACTTGGAACACCGTGGTGGAGAAGGAGCAATACGTGAACTATGTGAGCGAATCATGGAGGGGAAGTAAGGAGGGAAGAACGTTGAGAAGGAATGTGGCAGTCATATTAGCCGGAGGTATCGGTCAGCGTGCCGGATTAGGCGGTCCGAAACAACTGCAAGTGTTAGCGGACGGAAGGACCGTGTTGGAAACCTGCGTGTCGGCTTTTGCCGCCTGTCGGCAGGTGGACGAGATTGTGGTCGTGATGCATGCCGACCATATAGCAGAAG
>CAMHEP010000133.1 GCA_946184195.1 uncultured Bacteroidales bacterium
TATGTCCGATCCGCTCTTGTCGGCATAGACACTACTGCCGCTGTCGTTCTTGTCCGCCAACTCCATATAGCAGTGTCCGCCACGGACAGTCATATCCATAATCTCAGCCTTTACCCAATAGGTGGTATCCATATGTTCGCTGATGGCGTCTTCAATGAGCCTACAAAGCTCGGTCAAGGAGTAAGTCTTCATGTTGAGTAGGTTGTTTGATTCGGTATAAGAGCAGCAGGAAGAGTCCGATGATGATATAGAGCAATCCCACTTGCCATAGTTGTATCGAGCGTTCAGTCACAGCGCCGGGCAGGTTTTCTATCCATCCTGTGGATAGTTGCATTAGGCGTACTATGCCATTCTCAGCCCAAACGAACAAGGGACCCGCATAGGGGATACTCCCTGCTATCAATACGCCTACGGCTAACCATACCGCTACTTGCGCCAGCGGCAAGACAATCATGTTGGTGAAGAGGAAAATGTTGCTCGTCTGGTGGAAGTAATATAGTGTGAGGGGCAATACCCCTAATTGTGCCGCCAGACTGATGGCCACGAGGTCGCGTAGGTATAGTATTCCTTTTTGCAGGGGGGTAGGTATGCCTTTGGAGCCGTGGACAAAACGCGGCATCATCGGATAGAGAAGCAGAATCATCCCCACGGCTGCAAAACTGAGTTGGAAACTGATGCTATAAAGGTCGCTCGGACGGAAGAGCAGTATCAGTATGGCGGATAGCAGCAGTGTATTGATGCCGATAGGTTGGCGATAGCAACTATAGGCGAGTGCACCGGTACTGACCATGATAGCGCTGCGCACCACGGAGGGAGTGAAACCTGTTAGAGCGACATATAGCCAAATGCTGAGCGCCAGTACAAGGCTGTTGCGGATACGTTTACCCTGTTCATGGTAGAGCGGTTTATATCGTCCGCCGAGGGTGAGCAGTGTCATGACCATGCCGGCTACCAGTCCTGTGTGCAAACCGCTCACGGCAAGTATATGGGCAGCTCCCGAACGTTGGAAGGCGCGTCGCGTATCACGACTCAAATCCTCCTTATAGCCTAAGGTAAGCGCTGCGAGTAGAGGTAGTTGTTCCTCGCCGATACCTACAGCACGATAGCGTTCCACCAAGGCACTGCGCCACGAAGCGGTGAATAGAAAGGGAGTACGTGTTCTGTCTTCTTCCGAGGGCTTAGGCACCGTCAGCAGAATCACTGCTACCAGGGGCAGAAGTACCACTAATAGCGGATGTTTGCTCATCAGACCGATGCGAGATGTCATTGCTTCATCTGCCGTATGGCTTCTGCGGGATTGGCTGCATGGAAAACCGCACTACCTGCTACCAGCACGTCTGCTCCGGCATCAAAGATCATCGCGGCATTGTCTACCGTCACACCACCATCCACTTCGATGAGGGTGTTTAGGCCGTGGCTGTCAATCTGTTGACGTACGTAGCGTATCTTGTCGATGGATTCGGGGATAAACTTCTGACCGCCAAATCCTGCAAATACACTCATCAGCAGCACCATGTCCACTTCCCCTAGATACGGGTCCAGACGGTGTACATCAATGTCGGGATTGATGGTGAGGCAGGTGCGTACACCCTTATGGCGTATGAGTTCAAGCACCGGCATAGGGTCATCGACAGCCTCTAGATGAAAGCCCACTGACCATGCGCCGGCATCGCAGAAACGCTCCACGTATTTCTCGGGGTGGACAATCATGAGGTGCACATCAAGAGGCTTGGTAGCTAATCGATGCAGCGGCTCCATGATGGGGAAACCAAATGATATATTCGGGACGAAGATGCCGTCCATCACATCAACATGGAAGAGGTCCGCATCGCTTTGATTAATCATCTCGATATCACGACCAAGATGGGCAAAATCGGCGGATAAAATACTTGGTGCTATCTGTTTCATGATTTCTTCGGGTTAACGCTTGCAAAGGTACTGCTTTTTTCCGGGATGTGCAAATCTTAGGATAATATTTTTTTCTTTACTTGAATCCGAATACGAACCAGACTGCTGCGATGAGACATGCTGCGGCACACAGGTGGTTCCAGCGCAACGGCATATGGAATGCTACCACCGAGAAGAGGACGAAGACGGTGAGAGTAATGACCTCCTGAATAATCTTGAGTTGCATGAGTGTAAAAGGCCCGCCGTTGTTGATAAATCCGAAACGATTGGCAGGTACCTGCATGCAGTACTCGAAAAAGGCAATGCCCCACGAGAGGAGGATGACGAAGATGAGCGGGGTCGAATGGGTAAGGATATTCATATCCTGCAACTTGAGGTGACCATACCATGCCAGAGTCATGAAGATATTCGATGCAATTAGTAGAAGGATAGTGGTGAGTGCGTTCATATAAAAATGTTTGATATATAGTGAGATTTTTGAATTTTATTCGATGGAATCGGGTTTTTCGTATCTTAACTTTGTGTAGGATGGGGCAGGTAGTCCGTTTTGATATTCTCCATCGCCGCCCATAGCGAGGAACGTACATCGGGATTGAGCCGCTCCATGGCAGCCACTATCTCGGCAGCGTGTGAACGCGAAGTGTCGTGCTCATAGGGGCACGACTTGACCTGCCGGTGATACTCTGCCATGGCGGCATAGGCACGTATGTCCGCCTCATCGATGAGGCATAGAGGGCGGATGATGGTCAGCGGCATCTTATCCAGTCTCAGCCGAGGCGGCATAGTGGATAGATTGCCTGTCAAGGTCATATTCATGATGAGTGTCTGGATGATATCATCACGATGGTGACCAAAGGCTATCTTGTTGCATCCCTCGCGTCGTGCGGTCTCTAGCAGGGCTTTACGTCGATAGCGGGCGCAGAGGAAACAGTGATTCTTGTTACGATGTTGCGCTTCACGCTCCTCATATTCGGTTGTGACATGTAGGAAGCGTACACCATGGTCGGCGCAGAACTGACGAAGATAGTCAGTATCGACGCGATAGCCTATGTTGCTCACGCTGACATGTACGGCAGTCACTTGGATACGGGGTTTCCATATACGCGCTTGCTCGCCGAGTAGTTCGACGAGCAAAAGGGAGTCTTTGCCACCACTGAGTCCGACTAGTACGTGGTCGCCATTCTCAAGGAGTGTATAGTCGGCACATGCACGATGGAAACGCCGCATGAGAGAAGTATGGAGCACTTCCTGAGGGGTGGGGATGTGTGGGGTGTCTGCCATAATGATAGGTAATAAGTCATTATGCTTAGTAGGTTGCCTTACGCCGGCTTTCTTTCATTAGATTTTCGCCTGAAAAAGAGAGACTACCGTTTGTCATTATTTAAATAATGGCGCAAAGGTACTATAAAAAAATGAATCACGCAAGTTGCTTAAGAATAATTGATAAAAAAATGTATAATATGTTTATTTTTTACATAAAAGATGAAAGAAATGGTGCGATAAATGGGAAAAATATAAAAAAAAGAGGAGAAAAGTCGTTTGATTTTCTCCTCTTTTTTAGCAGTTTGTGCGCAGGATGAGACTCGAACTCACACGATCTTGCGACCACTACCCCCTCA
>CAMHEP010000134.1 GCA_946184195.1 uncultured Bacteroidales bacterium
CTTGGAGGATAGCGATACATTTTCTGATACCCTGCCCGCTATCCTGCAACCGCAAACCTCCCTCACCAAAGAGGCACTCGTGGTCGGTAGTGGACCGGCCGGACTCTTTGCGGCGCTGACATTACTTCATCATGGTATCAAACCCATTATCATTGAACGCGGCAAAGAAGTTGCTGAGCGCAAACGCGATATTGCCCTATTGAACCGAAACGAGGGACTGAATCCCGAATCCAATTATTGCTTTGGTGAAGGTGGCGCAGGTACCTTTAGTGACGGCAAACTCTTCAGCCGCTCCAAAAAACGCGGCGCGATGCAACAAGTCATGGAGGTCTTTCACTACTTCGGTGCCGACAGTCGTATCCTCTATGAGACACATGCCCATATAGGCTCGGATAAACTGCCCGCCATCATTGCCGCCATGCGGCGTTTCATTATTGACCATGGCTGTGAGTTTCATTTCTCGGAAACATGGCACCCTGCCCTGTCGGCAGTTCCGGCGTCTTTGCAGCAGCAACATCCGGTCATCTTGGCTATCGGGCATAGCGCGCACGACACGTACCGCGAATTAGCGGCTGCCGGTGTCGCTATGGAGGCTAAAGGATGTGCTATGGGGGTGCGAATTGAACATCCGCAAGCGCTGATTAATGATATTTTCTATCATCATCCTTCCGCGGAGACTGTAGCACTTTTAGGAGCGGCTTCCTATAGCCTCGTTACGCAAGTGGACGGTAGAGGGGTTTATTCGTTTTGCATGTGCCCTGGCGGACATATCGTGCCGGCCGCGTCTAATCCCGAACAAGGAGTCGTCAACGGCATGTCTGCCTCACACCGTAACAGCCCCTATGCCAACAGCGGCATGGTTGTTTCCATACCCTTTAGCGGCGATGCGATGCAAGCACTCGATTACCAAGAACACTTGGAGCACCAATCCTGGTTAGAGGCGGGCAATAATGCACTAAGCCAGTATCGGCCGGCACAACGGATGACGGATTTTGTGGAAGGAAAAGCCTCTATCTACCGGGTATTGTGCCCTCAAGACTTGACCAATGGCTTCCTGAGGAAATCGGAAAACGACTCCAACAAGGTTTAGCCTTCTTTGGCAGTAAACATAAAGGTTTTTTGACCCATGAGGCGGTTCTCGTTGGCGTGGAGTCACGCACATCATCGCCTATCCGTATCTCGCGGGACCCGCTGACATTGGCATCAGTTTCTCATCCTTATATTTACCCTTGCGGCGAAGGAGCCGGATATGCCGGAGGTATCACATCTTCGGCTTTGGACGGTATCTTGGCGGCTACAGCATTGGCACAACGGTATGAACAATGAACGAACCATAGCATTGCTCTCCCAAGAGCGATTCGATAAACTGCAAACGGCGCGCGTTGTGCTGTATGGCGTCGGCGGTGTAGGGGGGTGGTGCGCAGAAGCTCTCGTGAGAAGCGGTATAAGGCACCTCACACTGATTGACTATGACCGTATTGAGCCCTCAAACCTCAATCGTCAAATAGTAGCGCTCGACGCCAATATAGGACTTCCGAAAGTCGAAGAAATGCGGCGCCGCTTATTGGCTATCAATCCACAAGCGGATATTATAGCCCGCCAGGAACATTATACAGGAACGCCATTGCCGCCGGGAGAGGGAATATATCTGATAGATGCTATCGACGAAGTAACCCCCAAAGTGCAACTGCTTTATGAGGCAACCAAAGCAGGCTATAGGGTCTTTTCCTCCATGGGAGCAGGACGCAGAATCAGTTCCGCTTCCATCCATACCGGTGAGTTTAAGAAGGTAAGCGGCTGCCCCTTGGCACGCACCTTAAGGCATAAAATGAAGGACTTACAGCGTTGGCCGGAAGGCAAAATACAGTGTGTCTGGGCAGACGGTGAACCCGTTGCCGAAAGCGGTACTATTGCACCCGTAGTAGGAGCCTTTGGTTTTAAATTGGCTGAATTGGTTATAAATGATATTATTATATGATTAAGCATTACGATTTTTTGATTATCGGCGGCGGAGTAGCCGGTATGTCCTTTGCGCTCCAAGTCGCTCAAAGCGGTAAGTACTCTGTAGCGTTATGCTGCAAAACAACCCTCGAAGAAGCGAATACTGCCAAAGCACAAGGAGGTATTGCCTCCGTGACGAACCTTGCTGTGGACGATTTCGAAAAGCATATCCATGACACCATGGTCGCCGGCGATTGGCTCTCCGACCCCGATGCAGTGCGTCAAGTGGTGACCCATGCCCCGGACGGAATACGCAGACTTGTGCAATGGGGCGTCAATTTCGATAAAAAAGAAGACGGTTCCTTTGATTTGCACAGAGAGGGCGGACATTCTGAATTCCGTATTTTGCACCACGCCGATGACTCCGGCGCGGAAATTCAGCGAGGACTTATGGCAGCTGTTAGAGCACATCAACAAATAGAAGTGCTTGAAAATCACTATGCTGTAGAGATTATCACCCAGCACCATTTAGGTGTCCGCGTGACACGCCGAACACCCGATATAGAGTGCTACGGGGCATATATCCTTGATCCCGTGACCGGCAAAATAGATACCTATTTGAGCCGCGTAACCTTGATGGCTACCGGTGGTACAGGAGCTGTTTATGCGACAACCACTAATCCTAATATCGCTACGGGAGACGGTATCGCCATGGTCTATCGCGCCAAAGGACAAGTGAAGGACATGGAGTTTGTACAGTTCCACCCCACAGCTCTTTTCCACCCAGGAGAGACTCATCCTGCTTACCTCATCACCGAGGCGATGAGGGGATATGGAGGTATCTTGCGTCTACCTAACGGTGAGGAATTTATGCAGAAATATGACCCGCGCCTTAGCCTCGCGCCGAGGGATATTGTGGCACGTGCTATAGACAATGAAATGAAGATTCATGGTCTTGAGCATGTCTGCCTCGATGTCACACACAAAGACCCCGAGGAGACCAAACACCATTTCCCCAATATCTACCGCAAATGTCTCTCTATCGGTATTGATATCACCAAACAATATATTCCTGTTGCGCCTTGTGCACATTACATGTGCGGGGGCATTAAAGTCAATCTGGATGCCGAATCCTCCATCCACCGCCTGTATGCTGTGGGAGAATGTTCCTGCACCGGCTTGCATGGCGGTAATCGACTGGCTTCTAACTCTCTTATTGAGGCGGTTGTTTATGCCGATGCGGCAGCCAAGCATAGCCTCTCCGTCATTGACCAATACAGCTTTAACGAGGCGGTCCCTGAATGGAACGACGAAGGCACGATGACCAATGAAGAAAAGGTGCTTATCGCACAAGATATGCGTGAGGTGGGACAAATCATGTCCACCTATGTCGGCATTGTCCGTTCAAACTTACGCCTTAGACGTGCATGGGAGAGACTTGATCTCCTTTATGAAGAGACGGAAGACCTCTTTAAACGGGTTAAGGCGACAAAGGATATTTGTGAACT
>CAMHEP010000135.1 GCA_946184195.1 uncultured Bacteroidales bacterium
CTCGGTGTTGGTCACGAAGTAGGGGCTGATATAGCCGCGGTCGAACTGCATACCTTGTACCACCTCGATAGTCGTGTCCATGCCTTTGGCTTCGCCGATGGTGATGACGCCATCCTTGGATACCTTACGCATTGCATCGGCAATCAGTTTACCAATCTCAGCATCGTTGTTGGCTGATATGGTAGCTACTTGCTCTATCTTATCGAAATCGTTGCCTACCACTTCGCTCTGCTCCTTGATATTCTTCACTACAGCGCTCACGGCTTTGTCGATACCGCGTTTGAGGTCCATGGGGTTGGCGCCGGCGGTCACGTTCTTCAAGCCAACGCCTACGATAGCTTGTGCCAATACTGTTGCAGTGGTCGTACCGTCACCGGCTTGGTCTCCGGTCTTGCTGGCTACTTCCTTTACGAGTTGTGCACCGAGGTTCTCACGGGCATCCGGTAATTCTATCTCCTTGGCTACGGTCACACCGTCCTTGGTGATATGCGGGGCACCGTATTTCTTGTCGATAATGACGTTGCGTCCTTTAGGACCAAGGGTCACTTTAACAGCGTCTGCCAATTGGTCTACACCGCGTTTCAATGCGTCGCGGGCTTCAATGTTGTATAATAGTTCTTTTGCCATAATTTTGATTAAAGATTTAAGACCGTTCACTGCGTTCACTGATGGACAATGGACTTGTTACTATCGGTCGATTCATATTTGTCTTTTGTTAATAAGGGCTCCCGCGGATTTACAATCCGTGGGAAGAGGACGAAGCGAAGCGGTCCTTATTCCACTTTTGCCAGCACATCACTTTGACGCATGATGAGCAGTTGCTCATTGTCCACTTCTATCTCTGTGCCGGCGTATTTGCCGTAGAGCACTTGGTCACCGGCTTTGAGAACCATCTGCTCGTCCTTTGTGCCGTCACCTACTGCAATCACTTCGCCCTGCAAGGGTTTCTCCTTGGCGCTGTCGGGGATGATTATTCCGGCGCTTGTCTTTGTCTCGGCTGCTACGGGGCGTATAAGCACCCGGTCTGCCAATGGTTTAACTTGTTTCATTGTATGTATCCTTTCTTTAATGTTTTGTTCTTCAATTACTACTATTCTTCAATCTTTATTGATTTGCGGCTCTGCCGCTAAGTGTTCCTCAAACCTTGTGCCAAAACTATACAGTGTCATCTTTGTCAGCACGGCTCTGCCATTTTGTCATAAGAACAACCACCTTAGTCCGATACACGGGTTGCACATAAATCCTTTGCCCGTGAAGTTGTAACTGAACTCTACCTCGGCGCCGACACACAGGTTAGGACATTTGAAGTGTTGCCCGAAGGCGTACCACAATTGCGGCTCGGAGATAAAAACGAAGGACTGTTGCTCAGGATCGGTGTAGGTGTTGTCGCGACGGTTGAGCACATTGAGTTTCTGTCCCCATATGTCCACAAAACCGCTGAATGTCAATCCCGGTACGGTGCAGAAGTCCAGACATTTCCAGACGAAAGTAAACTGTAGCGGGATGAGGTTACCGCTGCCGTCCGTCTCATGTTTCACGCCGTCTGCGTCAGTCCACTCATTGCGTTTATAGAGGTTCCAGTCGTCGGCAATGACTTTGAAGAGGAATTGCACGTTGAACGTGTTCTTGTAGTCCTCTGTGTGCAGGAAATAGTCCGGACCGATGAGGATGGCATGGTTGATGCCGTATCCTCCTTGCACCACTTTTCCGCCGTAGATACCCAAGCCGCCGTTGTATTCGAGGTGGATGCTCAGGTCTTTCGCTTTGCTTTGGTGCCAGAAGTTGAGACAACGCGTGAACTCCCAGTAGCAACCGAACGGGCTGTTTTTAGGGTCTGACTGGTTATCGCCGGATTTGCGGATGGAGTAGTCTATATCGACAAAGAAAAAAGTGCTGCCCCATGGGTCGGGATGGAAGAATTCAATGGTGTTGGTCACTCTATCCGAGCGTTGGTTATCGAGGTTGGTGTACTTGCTGCCGAAGTCGTAGAAAAGCTGTAGGTTGGCGTCTATGGCGTGCACGGCAGGCGATACGCTGAGTAGAACCGTAAATAGTAGGATATGCTTTCTCATGGTTTGGTGTCTTTGTGGTACGAGGTGCAAAAGTACGCTTTTTTTTGTTAATTTACAAGTACCAAGACGATTTATTTGCAAGAATGAGAAAAAAAACGTAATTTTGCACCGTTTTTTCTATAAAGGATTGTCTGAATGAAACGTTATCTATTGCGAGTAGCCGGGTTCCCCTTTGCGGTCGAGATGCCGGAGCCGTATATGGCTCAGATGCTTAATTATGCGCCTTTCCTCATCGACGATGATGAGCACGACTTACTCTTCCTCTTGCATGTGGGCGTCGACCATCATAGCGAGGTAGTGCAACCTGTTTTTGTGGACTCCTCCGACGAGGATATGCCTCGTATCGAGGTGTCGAAGACTCGCGAGGGGTGGCTCTTGGAGGAGTCTGTCACACGGGATGCACCTATTGCACTCCATCTCTATGCCACCGAGGATTTCCGTGAAGCGTGGCTGATGGTGAGTGAGCAGCAGATGCGGTTCGGCATGGACAATGCCGCCATGTTACTCTTCGCTTTCACTACCGCTAAACGCGGAGCACTCGAGATGCACGCCTCCGTCACCGTCAAGGCGGACTATGGATACCTCTTCCTGGGGAAGTCCGGTACCGGTAAATCCACACATTCGCGTCTGTGGCATGAGGCTTTCGGCGACAAGGTATGGCTCCTCAATGACGATAATCCCATCGTGCGCATCGAGGACGATGGAGCGTATGTTTACGGCTCCCCGTGGAGCGGAAAGACTCCTTGTTATAAAAATGAGAGGGTTAGGATAGGGGCTATCGTCAAGTTGGCACAGGCTCCGCTTAATCGTATTCGCACCCTCCGTCTGCCGGAGGCATACGCCTATGTCCTTTCTTCCGCCAGCGGACTCAAGATTGTGCCCGATATGATGGATGCACTCTATGATACGATAGCACACCTCATTCAGTCTGTGCAGGTCTATGGCATGGAGTGCCTCCCTGATACGGATGCCGCACGACTGTGTGCTACCACAGTCGAGAAGAACATCGTAACTCCTAACTCCTGATTCTCCATTGAAAATCCGTATTGTCACATTAGGCTGCAAACTCAATTTCGCAGAGAGTAGTGCGCTCATGAATGCGCTCCTCGCACGTGGACACGTTCGGGCCAAACAGGGGGAGCAGGCTGACCTCTGTATCGTCAATACATGCTCCGTCACCGACACTGCCGACCATAAGGACAGACAGGCTATCCATCGTATCAAACGGGAGAACCCCAACGCACGAATCATCGTTACAGGATGTTATGCC
>CAMHEP010000136.1 GCA_946184195.1 uncultured Bacteroidales bacterium
CCACAGTTTCACCCCGAATTTTCAATATTTTATTTATGGTATATGATATGAAGAGACTCGAGCGTATGACGCTCGAAGAGTTGCAGGCAGTGGCTGCGGAATTAGGTATCAAAACCCGCAAGAGCCACACCCCCAAGATGATTGCTTATCTCATCCTCGACGCTCAGGCTGACCAACGTGCTGCGCAAGTGGAAGCCAAGGAGGCCGCTAAAGCAGAGCGCGGTGCCGGTGAGAAAAGAGAGCGTGTTCGAATGAAACGCTCAGCCGAGAAAGTGGACACACAACGTATGAAAGCTGAGAAGGTGTTAGTCACCGTAGGCTCAGAGAAAGATCAGATGCAGGAGATGCAAGACCAACTGAGCGAGAACAACCATCAGCCTAACCGCACCGTACAATCGGTGTTAGCGCGCACACCATTGCAGGACGAGATGCCCTCTGCCACCTTCACCTCGGAGCCCGAATTGCCATTGCAGGCACAGATGCCTGCCGTATCGGCAGCTCCCGCTGAAGTCCAGTCCGCTACGGAGGCACCGATTAAGCCCGAGCCCAAGAAACGCGGGCGCAAGAAGAAAGTGGTAGCCCCCGCTGAGCCGCAGCAACCCACTGAGGAACAGACAGTAAACACCCAGCCTACTGACGAGCAGGAACCCGCTGAAAGAAACGAGGAGGAGACAACGGCTGAGGAGCAGCAGTTGCCCGCCGACGCCATCGACTATGCCCAGAAGGTAGAGTCCATGCAGATGCCGGACCTCGGCGAGAACGTCATCGCTATGGGAACCTTGGAGTGCGCCCCCGACGGCTACGGTTTCCTACGCTCAGCCGACTATAACTACCTCAGTTCACCCGACGATATCTACGTCAGCCAGCAGCAGATACGCCAATACGGACTCAAGCCCGGTGACACAGTGGAATGTACCGTGCGTATCAACAAGGAGACAGATAAGTATTTCCCCATGGACAAGGTTATCCGTATCAACGGTCTTGCTCCCGAGCGTGCCAAACATCGTGTGGCATTCGAGAACCTGATACCCCTTTTCCCCGATGAGAAATTCAAGCTCTGCAAAGGCAACCATGAGGACCCGCTGAGTGTACGTATCATCGACCTCTTTGCCCCCATCGGCAAGGGTCAGCGCGGACTCATCGTAGCACAGCCCAAGACCGGTAAGACGGTACTGCTCAAGCATATAGCTAACGCCATTGCGGCTAACCATCCCGAAGTATATATGATAATCCTGCTCATCGACGAGCGTCCCGAGGAGGTGACCGACATGGCCCGCAGCGTCAACGCAGAAGTCATCGCTTCGACCTTCGACGAACCTGCCGAGAATCACGTCAAAGTCGCCAATATCGTGCACGAGAAGGCTAAGCGACTCGTGGAGAGCGGTCACGACGTGGTGATCCTGCTCGACTCCATCACCCGACTGGCCCGTGCCTACAACACCGTGGCTCCTGCCAGCGGTAAGGTACTGAGCGGTGGTGTAGAGGCACAGGCACTGCATAAACCCAAACGTTTCTTCGGTGCTGCCCGTAACATAGAGAACGGCGGTAGTCTCACCATCATAGCGACAGCACTCACCGAGACCGGCAGTAAGATGGACGACCTTATCTTCGAGGAATTCAAGGGTACGGGTAACATGGAGTTGCAGCTCGACCGCAAGCTTGCCAATAAACGTATCTTCCCCGCTGTGGATATACCTGCCAGCTCGACACGTCGAGACGACTTGCTGTTGCCGCCCGAGGTTCTGAGCCGTATGTGGATGATACGCAAGCAACTGAGCGACATGAATAGCATCGAAGCCATGGAGAAGCTCAAGACATACATGGAACGTACTGAAGATAACGACGAGTTCCTATTAGCAGTCAACGGCGAGAGATAAGTGATGAGTGATGAGTGATAAGTTATGAAGATAGCGATAGTGAACGGACCGAACCTCAACCTCACGGGTAAACGCCTGAGGGAAGTATATGGCACCACCTCCATGGAACAGGTGATGACCAACATTCAGCGCGAATGGGGGGATGTCCGTTTCCGCTATTTCCAGTCGAACCACGAGGGGGACCTCATCGACGAGATACAAACGCTTGCACTGAGTGAAGACAAATGGGACGGCATCGTACTTAATGCCGGAGGATATACCCACACCAGCGTTGCACTGCGTGACGCAGTGAGTTTCGCGATTGAGCAGCAAGTGCCTGTCATTGAGGTACATATATCCGACATCACGCAGCGTGAAGCGTTCCGCCGCGTGAGTCTGCTGAGCGACGTCGTAACCCACTCAATCATAGGGCATGGTATAGACGGCTACCGCGAGGCAGTGGCATATTTTTTGCAACGCGAGCCCTAAACCCGAACAACAATGAAACAGAAACGAGTATATCACCTGCTCCTACTGCTATGCATGGCACCGCTCATGGCATGGGGACAAGGCACGCTCATCACCGGACATGTACTGGACGAGTTGAGTCGTGAGGGGCTGGAGTTTGTCAATGTCAGCGTCATCCGTCGCAGTGACACGGCTCCTATCTCCGGTACGACCACCGACGAGAAGGGTGAGTTTGCACTGACTAATCTCAAGAACGGCAACTACACTGTGCGCATCAGTTTTATGGGCTATGAGGAGAAACAGATACCGATGGTCATTACCGATAACAAGATGGCGTTCAACAACCGCGCCATCAGCGGCAAAGTCATCACCAATGCCGAAGGCAGGATAATCTCCTTTGAAGTAGGACGCGTTCTTCTGAAAGAGGACACACAATCGCTGGAGGAACTGGAAGTGGTGGCGCAAGGGACGCAGATGCGATTTGAACTCGATAAAAAAGTGTTCTCTGTAGACCAAACGATTGCGGCGGCAGGAGGCAGTATCACCGATGTGCTGGAGAACATACCGTCCGTAGACGTGGATCAAGAGGGGAATATCTCCCTGCGTAATAGCGAAGCCGTGGAGGTATGGATTAACGGTAAGCCTGCGGGACTGACCGCTGACAACCGTGCACAGATACTGGAGCAGATGCCGGCAGGTAGTATTCAGGAGGTGGAGATTATCACCAACCCGAGTGCCAAATATTCGCCGGAGGGCACAGCCGGTATCATTAACCTTGTGATGAAGAAGGACAGGAAGACGGGCTATTACGGTTCCGTCACTGCCAAGGTGAGTTATAGCTTAGCAAAGAGATCGGAAGAGCGTCGTGTAGGGA
>CAMHEP010000137.1 GCA_946184195.1 uncultured Bacteroidales bacterium
TGCGTTATTGCACTAAATTTGCTGCAAAGATAGTATAAAATTTCGATATATGCAAGGAAAATCATAGATTTTCGATTCGGGCGGCGTTTTTGTGTCTCGGTCATCTCCCGCTCATCTCTCGGTCATCGCTCGGTGGAGACAGTCAATTCTATTTTTCAAGAGAAAAGGGAAGAAAATAATACGGAGAACTATGATGTATCACTTCACGCCGAGGTCTTCGAGGAGTTGGTCGAGTTGGGAGAGGTCCTGGATGAGGACATCACGTCCCTTGGGGCCTTTGTTCGGTCCTACTATACCTGCAGCCTCCAGTTGGTCGGAGAGTTTTCCGGCACGGTTGTAGCCTATCTCAAAAGCACGCTGCAGACGGGAGGTGGAACCCTCCTGTTTGGTGACCACGTATCGTGCCACATCCGCGAACATCGGGTCGAGGCGTTTCATATCTACGCTGCCCGGCGCAGCCGCTTCGCCTTCACCGCCTTCACCCACATATTCGGGCAACTGATAGGGTTCGAAATAGCCTTGCTGTTTCTCTATATGTTCGACGATAGCATCTACCTCGGGTGTGTCGACAAAGGCGCACTGTATACGTGTCACGCTGGCATTACCGGCATAGAGGCTGTCGCCACGACCGATGAGTTGCTCGGCGCCCTTGGCATCCAGCACCGTACGGCTGTCTATCACGGACTGCGTACGCAGGGCTATACGGGTAGGTATATTCGCCTTGATGACACCCGTCACAATATTGACCGACGGACGTTGGGTAGCGAGGATCATGTGCATACCTACGGCACGCGCTTTCTGGGTGATACGTGCGATGGGGGTCTCCACCTGTTTACCTGCTTGCATAATGAAGTCGCCGTACTCGTCGATAATGATGACGATATAGGGCAGGTATTGGTGGTGCAACGTGTCTGCCACCACTTTCTTCGGGTTCAGTCGTCTATTGACAAACTTCTCGTTGTAGTCCTCCAGATTACGCACTCCGGCATCCATGAGCAGCTTGTATCTGTTCTCCATCTCGATGACGAGGGAGTTGAGCGTGTTGACCACCTTATCGCAGTCGGTGATGACCACCTGCTCGGGGTCTGTATCAGGCATGGCGGCGAGGTAATGCTTGAGCAGCGGTTTATAGGGTGCGAACTCCACCATCTTCGGGTCCACCATGACCAGTTTCATCTCTGCGGGATGTTTCTTGTAGAGCAGTGAGGTGATGATAGCATTGATGGCTACAGACTTACCCGTACCGGTAGCACCTGCCACGAGCAGGTGTGGTGTCTTGGCGAGGTCGAACATGAAGACCTCGTTGGTGATGGTACGTCCGTAGGCGATGGGCAGGCGCATCTTCTGCTCCTCCTGGAAGCGCTTGGAGGCGATGACCGAGTGCATGGAAACGACCTGCGGTTTCTCGTTCGGCACCTCTATACCGATGGTTCCCTTGCCGGGCATAGGAGCGATGATACGTATACCGGTTGCGCTGAGTGAGAGCATGATATCGTTCTCCAACGCCTGTATCTTAGCCACCCGTACACCGGCCTTCGGCACTATCTCGTAGAGTGTCACTGTCGGACCGACGGTAGCCTTGATAGAGTCTATCTCGATGCCGTAGTTACGCAGCGTCGTCACGATACGGTTAGCATTATTTTGCTGCTCCTCTTGGTTGATGACGGGAGCGGACTCATTGTCGTAGACCTTGAGCAGGTTCAGACTGGGGAACTTATATTGGCTCAATTCGGCGCGGGGGTCGTAGGGTCCCTGCGTTTTGAGGATATACTCAGGGTCATCCTCGTTAATCTCAACCTCCTGCACGTCCTCTATCTCGAGGTTAGCCTCATCCGGTTCTTCGGTCTGAGCCGAATCCACTGTTTTCTCCGCCACATCGTCGTTCTCCGGTTCTTCCGCATCTGCCGTCTCATCGTCGGTTGCGTCTTGCTCCTCGATGACCAATTCGAACTCATTCTCGGTCACAGGGTTCGGCTCATGCTCCTCCGTGGTCTCTATACTCAGGTCGATGTGGGCACTTTGTTCGTCATCGTGCGCCGTAGGTGTCGAGGTCTCGACATCCTCTGTCAACTCAGGCTGACGGCGTCGTGCGCTCTTCTGCTTCAGCCATTGCCATAGGTTCTTCACACGTTCGATGAAGAGTTTGTCTGCCAGGATGAGGAAGATCACCAATGTCACCGTGAGCACGATAATCATTCCCACCGGCTGAATGTACGAGTTCATCCAATAGGCAGTATGTTGCCCGAAGGCGCCTCCCCAACGGAAGAAAGCGTCTATGCCGGTCATCTGCTGAGCAAATCCTAACAGTACACTACCCCACACCAGCCAGAAACAGCCGCATAGTAGCAGACGCAGTCTGCCGAAGCGCATGGCGTGCAGCATATATAGTCCGTACAAGGTCAGCATCACAATCAGCATGAACGATACCACACCGAAGGCGTTATCGACGAGCCCTTCTCCCATCCATGCTCCCGGCAGTCCCAGTATGTTATGTACAGTCAGCCGCTGTGCTACGCGCTCAGCATGAGGCAGTTGCAGCACCGACTGGTCGGCCGCGCCGGTGAAGAAATAACTCACATACGCCACCGTGAGCAACAGTGCAAGTGTGAGCAGTAGTATTCCGCTCACTATTCGTGTACGAGGGTTCTCGAGAAAAGCGTTGACGCGGGCGATCCACTTCACTTTATCTATTTCTATCTCCGCACTTGCCTCACTCGGGCGGAAGGATTCTATTTTGGGTTTTCTCGGCATAAAAGTCAGTGATATAATTACCTAATACTCCTAAATTACAAAAATCACGGCAAATTTACAACAAAAAATCCGAATATGCAAGATTTAGGCTGCAAAAAACTATAAATGCTCGCATTTAGATAGGTTTAGGCGAGCTAAAGATTGGTGTTCGCAGGATATTAAATACCTCTCCTGTAGTCGAGGGGGCTCATGCCCGTCATACGTCGGAAAAACTTACTGAAGAAAGACGTATTGGGGAAATTCATCTCATCGGCTATCTGCGTGAGCGACTTGTCCGAATGGCGTAACTCCGCCTCTATATGTGTCACCAGTGCCCGATCGATCCACTGCTTAGCCGTACTGCCACTTGTTTGGCGAATGACCGTACCCAGATAGCGCACACTCAGACACATTTTCCCGGCATAGAAATCAATTTGATG
>CAMHEP010000138.1 GCA_946184195.1 uncultured Bacteroidales bacterium
ATTCCGGCATTTTTTGCGCCCGTTGGCTAATCTCCATATTTATTTTCTGGCTGTTATGTGGAAGCAGCATTGCTGCCACTCGTATTTTACATATATGTTCCCTCGGCGTTGTTGGTTCAGCAGAGCCTGACCCAGCACCAACTTTAGGTTGTCGTCTGTCATATATTCACTCGTGTTCGTCACCTTGTCGAATTTGGTGTACGCTATGTCGAAGGTCGTGGCATAGTTATGTGCCGACTCGCTCACCGAGTTGATGTTCCCGCTCTTCTGTAGCCGTTTGATATCCTCGCCTGTGCGGAAGACTGATGTCACGCGGAAACGATAGTGCGGCAGCCCGTTACGTGCCAATATGTCCGCAAATTCTGCGCCTATTGAGTCCAGTCGTGCGGCGGCTGTCGGTACTAAATACGGAACCGAATGGGTCAACTCCTCCACTACGTAGTATCCGTTGGTCTCCACTTTCCTCAGTTGACCTTTCATGCCACGTGCTGCCTCGCGGGTCTGGGGGGCGGTATTCAGTCCCAACTTCCGGGCTGCTTTCAGGTGACGGGCATTCAGGTCGTTGAACTTATGCTTGTACGAGAAAGTCCTCCCCCTATATTTCACCTCCGTCTTGTTCTCCTGACGGGGCTGCTCGTCTTGTACGACGGACTGCTCACTTTGTCGACTGCGTCCCCCGTGTATCCAGCCGTATATACCGGCAAGCAAACCTACTGCTACCACGGCACACACTGCTCGGGTACTCAACTGCCACCATTCTTTCTTCTCTACGTGAATTGTTTTCATTGTGTTTGCTACTGCAACTGCAAAGGTACAAAAAAAATCATTACTATGCAAATAAATTTGCAGGATTAAAAAAAAAGCAGTACTTTTGCACTCGATTTTAACGGGTGCTATTGTTTTTCCACCCTGGTTTAACGTAAAATAACTGAAAACAGACATGCGAACAAACGAAGAACTGCAAGGCGTTTCCCTGCTGGGGAATATGCACACCAAGTATCCCGACGACTATTCCCCTGAGATACTGGAGACTTTTGTCAACAAACATCCTGAGAACGACTATCTGGTCACTTTTACTTGTCCGGAGTTTACTTCCCTCTGTCCGAAGACGGGGCAACCTGATTTCGGTAAGATTACCATATCATATATCCCGCGTGAACAAATGGTCGAGTCTAAATCGCTGAAACTCTACCTCTTCTCTTTCCGCAACCATGGCGATTTCCACGAGGACTGCGTCAATATCATCATGAAAGACCTTATCCGCGTGATGGACCCTAAGTACATTGAGGTGCGTGGGGATTTTATGCCGCGTGGAGGTATCTCCATCATCCCGTTTGCTAATTATGCCGATGCCGACTATCAGCAGCTCCGTGAGCAGCGTCTTGCACAGCATCTCAGTCAACGGTTTATCTGATTGTATCACTTTTTTCTAACTGATGATTATGAAGGATACCCTTCTTGTCTTATCCGGTGGACTGGACTCCACCACGATGCTCTACGAGTATCGGGAGCGTATCGCCTTGGCGGTCTCGTTCCACTATGGCAGCAACCACAACGACAAAGAGATTGCTTTTGCGCGAATCCATTGTGAACGTTTGGGAGTGCCCCATCTGGAGATACCCCTCTCCTTCATCCGGGATTTCTACCATTCCTCCCTCCTGAGCGGGGATGCGGCAGTGCCCGATGGTAACTATAACGAGGAGAATATGCGTTCCACCGTTGTGCCTTTCCGCAATGGCGTGATGCTCTCGGTGGCTTGCGGACTGGCAGAGGACCGCGGACTGCAGTATGTGATGCTCGCTAACCATGCCGGAGACCATGTCGTCTATCCCGATTGCCGACCCGCTTTTGTCGAAGCCATGGACCATGCTATGCAGGCAGGTACTTGGAATGGCGTGCGACTGCTCACTCCGTATACCCATATCACCAAGACCGATATCGCCCGTCGGGGAAAGACGTTGGGATTAGATTATAGCCTCACGTGGTCATGCTATCGTGGCGGTGAGCACCAATGTGGTACGTGCGGCACCTGCCACGAACGACGCGAAGCTCTCCGCGATGCTGGCATCAACGATACCACGGTGTATGAGAATAATTAGATAATTACTGGTTGTCCAAAAGCAAACAAAAGTTATTTTTAATATTTTTTATTGCAAAATACTAACAAACAATGTATTACGTCGAGAAACGAATCGAAATCAGTGCGGCGCACAATCTGACGCTCTCCTATGAGAGTAAGTGTGAAGCGCTTCACGGACACAACTGGATTATTGTCGTCTATTGTAAGGCTAAGGAACTCAACCGGGATGGCATAGTGACTGACTTTACGCATATCAACCGTTTGGTCAAGGATACGTTTGACCATAAGTATATCAATGAGATATTGCCCGTTAACCCTTCGGCGGAGAATATAGCTCATTGGATATGTGACCATGTCGATAATTGCTACAAGGTCAGTGTGCAGGAGAGCGAAGGCAATATTGCCATTTATGAGCGTGATGAAGATTTATAATATCAACGAAATCTTTTATTCTCTGCAGGGCGAAGGACACTATTCGGGTACTCCCACTGTCTTTCTTCGTATGAGTGGCTGCAACCTGCGATGTCCCTTCTGCGACACCGATTTTAGCCGTTCGCAGCCCATGACGGCAGCCGAGATTGTTGCACACTGCACTGCCTTGACTGAAGTACGGCGCGTCGTTATCACCGGAGGTGAACCGTCGCTCCAACTCGACGACACACTCATCGCCGCTTTCCACGAGGCTGGCTTTTTCATTGCCGTGGAGACCAACGGCACCCATGCCCTGCCCGATGGGATTGATTGGGTCACTTGCTCCCCTAAGGAGGGTAGCCGGGTGCTACTCTCCCGTGCCGACGAACTCAAAATGGTCTACATCGGTCAGGATGTCGAGTCATGGCATCGCCGTATCGTAGCCGACTATTATTTCCTGCAACCTTGTTCTATGGCAAACACCTCCGAGGTGGTTGACTATATCAAGTCCCATCCTTGGTGGCAACTATCTTTACAAACTCATAAGCTCGCTGCTTTTAAGTAATTCGTCATTCGTAATTCGTCATTCACCATTAATCACTTGCGGCTCTGC
>CAMHEP010000139.1 GCA_946184195.1 uncultured Bacteroidales bacterium
CTTTTTTTCTGCCTCCGAGCTCAAAAGTGTATTCGCCTACGCAGAAATCACTTACACGCGATGATATCACCTCTTGTGTCACTTGCAACTGGTTGTAGAAAAAGGTCTCTCGCACATTGCCTATCTCTGCCTTTTCGCCTGCCAGCGTATATTGTATATTAGTATTGTCAAGATAGACTTTCTCCACCTTGCCTAAGCCACGCATTCCGCCGGTATCGTCTCTAAGCTGCCCAATCATTTTTGCCTTTTCCATATATAACAGATAATTTGGTACATCATTACGGCTTATGTGCAACTCGGCGGCTAATGCTTGTGCATCCGGTTTATATGGGGCGTTTTGTGCGATGATAGACAGCATCTGGCGCAACTTCCTGCCTGTTGCAGGCGACATTCTGGCGTAGTGCGGGATATCCGACTCCAACGTTTGCCGGACGACATTCTGCATACGTTCGTAGAAATCGCCTTCGATTGCGAAGGGGAAATAGCCTGTTCTGAGATACTGACGGAAAAAAGGCAACGGGTGCGGCAATTCATCGGGTTGAGCTTTGCCCGTCAAAACTTCTTCCAATGTAAACACAGGAACACTGATCTTATGTACCAATTGCAAGTATTCGCGGAAAGACATGCCGTACAAGTGCTGCATCACCACGCGCCGGCTCAAGTCAGCTTCTCCATCCAACAAGTCTAAGATAGAAGAACCGGTAATAAACACTTTCAATGCCGGATGGGTATCGTAAATTTGCTTTATCTCGCGACTCCACCCTTCGTATTTATGAATCTCGTCGATATAGAGGTGTTCGCCACCTTCTTTGACGAACTCATCAGCTAACTCAATCAGCGTGTGGGTTGTGAAATAACTATGGTCGGCAGAGACATACAAACTATGCTCTTCCGGAGTCTCAATGATATGCTGTTTGACCATCGTACTCTTGCCCACTCCACGTCCTCCGGTCAGGCACTGCAAACGCTTATCCCACCCTATTGTGTGGTATAAATATCGCTTAAAATCTAAGGATGTGAGCTTCAATTGCTCTTGCATGTACTGCAATAATGATGTATCTATCATAGTAAATAAACGTTATAATTGCACCATATAGAGTGCACGTTTTTGATATATATGCACTTTTTACGGTGCAAATATACAGATTCCCTTTGATGTATGCAAATATTTTTGCAGAAATAACGAAATCCCCCACGATTTTTATTGTCATTATTCACAAACTCCCTGCGATTTTCTTCTTTTTGCGGTAATCCAATATTTCAAAGAGCGATTTTTCTTGAGACTCTGCGGGAAGCCAATCCCGCAGAGCCGATTTTAGTTTGCCTGCTGCTAAATGCGGGTGAGGATTGTGCTCACTGTATATTAAGCGCAGGAGTTAATTGCTTATTCTTTAATGATTCGTTGTATCAGGTATGTGGTGGTGCCGTTTACTTCGACGAGGTATAGACCTGCGGGCAAGGCAGACACATTCACTTTCTGACCGCTCGTCAGTTGGTTATGCCTCATAAGCAGTTGCCCCGTCACGCTATAGACGGTTACCGCGAACGTTCCGTCAGCACCTGTTACCTCAAACGTGTCATAGACGCGCAGAGGAGTTATGCTGATGCCGTTGCCTGTCTGGTTGTTGATTTTGCTATCCAACTTCACGGTGTAGTGGAAGGTTACCAACTCACTCTCGCCTATGCTTTCGACCACAGCCACTGCCAGTAAGGTCGTTTCCTCGTTGATGGTAACAGGTGTGCCGTCGTAGAGGATGCGGGTGTCGGAATAATACGGACTGCTGCCGTCGAGTGTGTAGTAAATCTGTGCTCCCTCTGTCGGGCAGCTCAGGGTTATCTGTGTGCCCTTCTCCACCTCTGTTCCTGAAGGTACCGACGCTTCGGGGGCTTGCACCATAGTATCTGCTGATTTGCTTGACACTCTGACAGTTGATGTGGCAGCCAGTTCGGAGTCATCCATAGTGAAAGTAACAAAGTCTTTTCCGGGTATGTCGCCATGGATGAGCACGGCAGCCTCGCCGCTATTATTGAGAACGACACGAGTCTGAGCAGCTGATGTGATTATTCCCGACATGCAGCTGACCGTCACCGTCTTGCCGGCGGCAGCGGCGGCAGGCTCAGCCTTTACATGGAGAAGTTTCGCACCGCCATGGGCTATCTTCACGCTCTCGTCGGCGAGGAGTTTCTTCACCTCTCTTTCTATCGGCAGGGTAACCTCGAACGGTTCGTCCATCTCGATGCCGGAATAGCTCTGCACCTCGCCTGAGATACGCAGTGTTACCTCGTTTGCAGTAAACGGCTTTGCAGGCACGAAACGTAGCTTTGAAGCATAGGTAGCACCTCCGTCACCGGCTTCCTCGTCGGTCAGTTCGATAGTACCTTCGGCGACTGCATTGTTTTCCGTAACGGTAATGAGTTCGGTGTTGAGGGTTGCAGGCGTCATATAGCTATCGAACTTCACAGCCACAGCATCTTCATAGGCATGCGCACGCTCTACTTTAGGCAGTCGCATACGGACGATAGGGATGTTGATATCCAACTGCGGCGGCGGTACGGGCAACCAGTCGGTCTGAGTATTAGCGTAGCCTTCTTTCCGGATGCGCACCTGCCATAGTCCCTGCGGCACATCCCATTGGTACATACCGTCAGTGCCGGTTATTTGCGGGTTGATTTGTCCGTAGTTCTCGGCATCCCATAGTACATCGCTCTCTCCTGCGCTGCTGCCGCCGGAAGTGAGCATAAAGTCTTTATAGTAGATGGTAGCGGTAGCTCCTTCCACGCGGTTGGACTGCACTGCCTCATATACAAAGCCTGACGGGTCGATAAGCGGTTTTGCCGGTTTGGGATGAGGGTGAGAACATTGAGGACAAGGGCGAGGGCTATGCGGGGGGTCATCGTCATCTGGATCGTCTTTACAGTCTTCTCCCTCACAGTCATCGGGACAATCATCTCCTTGACATTCCTCATCGCAGTCTTCTCCTTCACATCCTTCTTCGCAGTCTTCTCCTTCACATTCTTCTTCGCAGTCTTCTTCCTCCTCATCACATTCCTCAACACAACTACCCCTATTATTTA
>CAMHEP010000140.1 GCA_946184195.1 uncultured Bacteroidales bacterium
CTCAAGATACAGGGTAACATGTGCGTTCCTGTTGAATCTCAAGGACATGCTCAGTATGCTCCGGCTCCTAAAAAGGAGGGAGAGAAGGACCGTTATGTCATCACAGGATACAAGACCTCTTACGAGTTTATGGACGAGTTTAAGATGCTTTTCCCGCGTATGTATTCGCCGCAGTCGAACCACGTACAAGCTTATAAGGAGTGGGCGGACATCAAAGGGAAACGCGTTCGCTACGACTATTGCGGTCAGCAGAAGACGGAGTATTGTCCTACGTTTGCGGAGAATCTTAGATTCTTCTTCCGCTATCAGGTCAATTTCATGTATTGGCGTTATTTCATGTGGAATTTCTCCGGTAGGCAGAACGACTTGCAGAGTTATGGCGATTTGAGTAAGGGAAACTGGATAACAGGTATTCCATTCATTGACAATGCCATGTTGGGTGACCAATCGATGCTTCCCACCGAGCTTAAACAGAACAAGGGACACAATGTCTATTATATGTTGCCTTTGCTGCTTGGATTGATAGGATTGGTATGGCAATTAAGTAAACGTAAAGAAGACGATACCTACGAGGGTGGGCGTTCGTTTACCATCACTTTCCTTCTATTCTTCCTCACTGGCCTGGCTATTGTCGTCTACCTCAACCAGACGCCCTACCAGCCGCGTGAACGTGACTATGCTTATGCAGGCTCATTCTATGCTTTCTGTATTTGGATAGGTCTAGGTGTGCTGGCACTATACGATTGGCTGCAGCAACTTCTTAAGAACGATGTTGCTAAGGTGGCTCTCGCCTCAGTGCTGTCGCTCGTATGCCTCGGTGTTCCTGCCCTTATGGCACAACAAAACTGGGATGATCACGACCGTTCCAATCGTTATTCGTGCCGTGATTTTGGTGCTAATTACCTTAAGAGTTGTGACCCTGAAGGAATCATCTTCTCCAATGGTGATAACGACACTTTCCCCTTGTGGTATAACCAGGAGGTAGAGGAGGTAGGACAAGACCTGCGTGTCTGCAATCTGTCATACTTGCAGACCGACTGGTATATCGCTCAGATGAAGCGGCCTTATTATACCTCGCCGGCACTGCCTATATCGTGGGAGTATAAGGATTTTATGCCCGGACAGAACGAGGTGGTGTGGGTGGACAATCGTCTCAACGCTCCGCTCGAGGTGACCAAGGCATTTGATTTCCTGCGCTCTGACGACCCGCGTACGAAGAAGGACGGAGAGAACTACATCCCCTCCAACAAACTCTATATCGAGGGTAATGACGGACAGCAAATTTTCTTTAAGGAGGCACGCCGTTATACACGCTCCGAGATGATGATTATGGAGATGCTTGCTCAGAATGCTAAGCAGGGTTGGAAGCGTCCTATCTATTTTGCTGTTACTGTGGGCAACGATTATTACCTTGGGCTCAATCCGTACTTCGAACTCACTGGTTTGGCTTATCGTGTGACGCCGGAGCGCAGTCGCGATGGACGCGAGCGTGTTAATACGGATAAGATGTACGAGAATATGATGCATCGTTTCGCGTATGGAAACATGAATCTCCCGGGTATTTATATCGACGAGAACCTAATGCGCATGTGTCGCACTCACCGTATGATGTTTATGCAGTTGGCTGAAGCACTCTACTACGAGGGTAAGGCGGATAAGACCCGCGAGGTACTCGATTATAGCGAGCAGATGCTACCGGCATATAATATCCCTTATGACTATACTTCGGCGTCGATGGCATCGCTCTACTATGCACTTGGTACCGATGAAGATATAGCTAAAGCGGATACGATGATTAAGGCTGTCGCTGAGAATAGCTCCGAGTACCTTCGTTACGTAGATGCTTTGCCGAAAGAGGCGAAGCGTGCGGCATCATCGCTGCGTGGTCACCATCTGGCGGTTCTGGGGTATGCCCTGCAGACTATGGAACGTAGTTCTCGCCGTGACCTGCTTGAACAGTACTATCCCGTTTATCGTCAGTACGCACAATAACACGCTGCGCATTAGCACAGTTGTTTATTAACAAAAATGCCCCGCCAATCGGCGAGGCATTTTTTTGTTTATCTGTGATTGCGTCAGGATTATCCTAACATTGTCAGCAGGATTCCGGCAGCCACGGCAGAACCAATCACACCGGCAACGTTCGGTCCCATAGCGTGCATGAGTAGGAAATTGCTCGGGTCGGCTTTTTGTCCTTCGTTCTGACTCACACGGGCAGCCATAGGCACGGCACTCACACCAGCCGAACCAATCAGCGGGTTGATCTTCTCTTTGCTGAATAGGTTCATCAGCTTAGCCAGCAATATACCGCCGCTGGTACCAATCGAGAAAGCGACGATACCCATTACCAGAATACCGATGGTCTTCAGGTTAAGGAACGTGGCACCTGTGGCGGTTGCACCTACGCTCAAGCCGAGGAATATAACAACAATGTTCATCAATTCGTTCTGCGCGGTCTTACTCAAACGGTCTACCACACCGCACTCTTTCATTAGGTTACCTAACATGAGGCAGCCGATCAGTGGTGCTGCGTCGGGCAGTATGAGTGCCACGATTGCGGTGATGATGATGGGGAAGACAATCTTCTCTGTTTTGCCGACGGAACGTAATTGTTTCATCTTAATGCGACGCTCGCTCTCCGTAGTCAGCGCCTTCATAATGGGCGGCTGAATCACCGGCACCAGTGCCATATACGAATAGGCAGCGATGGCGATAGGACCAAGCAAATGCGGAGCCAATTTAGTGGTGAGGAAGATACTCGTAGGACCGTCGGCACCGCCGATGATACCTATACTGCCTGCCTCAGCGGGCGTGAAGCCCATCCAATTGGCGCAGAGGAAGGTTACGAAGATTCCTAATTGTGCTGCCGCCCCCAAGATGAAACTCTTGGGATTAGCAATCAGGGGACCAAAGTCAGTCATTGCAC
>CAMHEP010000141.1 GCA_946184195.1 uncultured Bacteroidales bacterium
GGAGTAGGTAAATATAACGCTATGGTGACGGCAGAAGAGAACGTGGAGACAGCTTGGGCACAGGTAGAAAACCAATATCAACGTCGTGCTGATTTGGTACCTAACCTCGTGAATACCGTCAAGGGCTATGCCGCTCACGAGTCTGCTACGCTGGAGGCAGTGGTTGCAGCACGCAGTAAGGCAATGTCTATTTCTGTAGACCCAACTAACATGACGTCAGAGCAATTGGCAGCATTCCAACAGGCACAAGGCGAACTGGGACAAACGTTAGGTCGACTTATAGCTATCAGCGAGAGTTATCCGGATTTAAAGGCTAATCAGAATTTTCTCGAACTTCAGAAGCAGCTGGAAGGCACAGAGAACCGTATCGCCGTAGCACGCAATGCTTTCAACGAACAAGCCCGTGCTTTCAACCAGCTGATACGTAAGTTCCCGGGGAACATCATCGCTTCGATGTATGGCTTTGAGAAGAAGGCTTATTTTGAGGCAGAGGCAGGAGCAGAAAAAGCGCCTCAGGTGCAATTCTGATTTCACAAATAGAAGCAATATCACAACTATCCAACCATATAGTTGCCTTCGTCGAGCGGTTGTGAGCCCGGCAGGCAGAAACATTTGTACGTTTACATATATGATTAAAATCCTTTTCCCCGACGGTTCTGCTCGGGAGTACGAAAGCGGTGTCACCCCGCTACAGGTGGCAGAGTCTATCTCATCGCGTTTGGCACAGGATATCCTCGTTGCCAGTATCAAAACAGCTGACCAAGATTGGTTCATCATCGAACTCAATCAACCTCTCACAACAGATTGCCAAATCCGTCTGCATAAGTGGGAGGACGCCGAGGCGAAACATGCTTTTTGGCATACATCATCTCACCTTATGGCAGAGGCATTGCAGGAACTCTATCCCGGTATCCAGTTTGGTATCGGTCCCGCCATTGAGAACGGTTTCTATTATGATGTCATGCCACCTGAAGGAGTATCTATTAAAGACAGTGATTTCCCCGTTATTGAGGCAAAGATGATGGAGTTGCGTGCAAAGAAGGAGCAACTCGTGAAGCGATCTATTGCTAAAGGAGACGCACTCAAATCGTTCGGTGACAAGGGGCAGTCATACAAATGTGAACTGATCTCCGAATTGGAGGATGGTCATATCACTACGTATACTCAGGGAGCATTCACCGATTTGTGTCGCGGTCCGCACCTTCTCTCCACGGAGCCTATCAAAGCCGTTAAGGTTCTCTCTTGTGCCGCTGCTTATTGGCGTGGCGATGAGAAACGTCCGATGATGACACGTATCTATGGTATATCCTTCCCCAAGAAGGCGATGCTTGATGAGTATCTCGCATTGCTTGAGGAAGCAAAAAAACGTGACCATCGTAAAATCGGTAAAGAGTTGGACCTCTTTATGTTCAGTGACATGGTGGGTAAGGGACTCCCTATATGGCTTCCTAAGGGAACAGCATTGCGTCTGCGTTTGGAGGATTTTCTCAAGAAAATACAGAAACGATATGGATACCAGCAGGTTATCACACCACATATAGGTTCAAAGAGTCTTTACGTCACCTCCGGACACTGGGATCACTATGGTAAGGACTCGTTCCAACCTATCACCACGCCGGAAGAAGGAGAGATGTATCTACTCAAACCGATGAACTGCCCTCACCATTGTGCTATCTTTAAGAATAGTCCGCGTAGTTACAAGGACCTGCCTTTCCGTTGTGCGGAGTTCGGTACAGTGTATCGTTACGAGCAGTCCGGTGAGTTGCATGGTTTAACCCGTGTACGTTCGTTCACTCAGGATGATGCCCATATCTTCTGCCGTCAGGATCAGGTGAAACAGGAGTTCATCCGCGTCATGGAGATTATCGAGATTATATTCAAGGCTCTTGATTTCGAGAACTTCGAGGCACAGATATCGTTGCGTGACCCCAATAACCACGAGAAGTATGTGGGTTCAGACGAGGTTTGGGCTATGGCTGAGCAGGCTATTATCGATGCTTGCAAAGAGAAGAACCTGCCTGCTAAGGTTGAGTATGGCGAGGCGGCTTTCTATGGTCCGAAACTTGATTTCATGGTCAAGGATGCTATCGGTCGCCGTTGGCAACTCGGTACTATCCAGGTGGACTACAACTTGCCGGAGCGTTTCGACCTGGAATATGTAGGAGAGGATAACCAAAAACATCGTCCGGTCATGATTCACCGCGCGCCGTTCGGTTCCATGGAACGTTTTGTGGCTGTTCTCATTGAGCATACTGCCGGTAAGTTCCCGCTATGGCTTACGCCGGATCAGGCTGTTGTATTGCCTATCTCCGAGAAATCAAATGAATACGCATGGAAGGTCAAGGAAATCCTTGAGCAGCAAGATGTACGTGTCCTTGTGGACGACCGTAACGAGAAGCTCGGACGTAAGATACGGGATAACGAGCTCAAGCGTATCCCCTTCATGCTCATCGTGGGTGAGAAAGAGGCGGAGATGGGACTTGTCTCAGTGCGTCAACAGGGTGCCGAGGAAAAGGGACAGATGACTATACAAGAGTTTGCTGATTTTGTCAACTCCACCGTCCGTGAGCAAATGAATGCCTTTTAATTCATAATTAACCCTTTAAATAAATAAACTATGACATTAGATGAATTGCAACGTATCTTCATCCATGTGGTGAAAGATAATTTTTGTTCTTTCAAGGGACGTGCTTCGCGCTATGAGTTTTGGTGGTTCTATCTCATTAGTATCATCGTGGCTTGTCTTTGCTCTA
>CAMHEP010000142.1 GCA_946184195.1 uncultured Bacteroidales bacterium
CTCGTAATCTCGCTGACTGAGGTCACCGCGCTCGTAGTTATTACGCACGAACACATAGACGCCCTCAAAGATAGAACGGTCCTGGATGATGGTATGCTGCGATTGGAGCACCGCCAGCAGGTCTTTGAAACGTTCTTTAAGGAAATAGGTCTCAAGGCAGAATGACCAGCGCTTAATGTCGGCATAGTAGTCCTCCAGATAAGGATTGAAGCTCACGCTCTCGAAGCGCGGCTCCCATCCGTAATAACGGGCAAGCATCTTGGTCAGCGTAGTCTTGCCGGCACCTATATTTCCTGCGATAGCGATATACATATCATAAATCCGCTACAAAGGTACACAAAAAAAATGACATACGCAAGACGGTATGTCATTTTTTTGTTTGGCATTTTGAGAATTACTCCTCCTCTGCCTGCTGTGCAGCGTACTCTTTGATAAGTTTATCCTGCACGTCGGCGGGTACCAGTTCGTAGCTCTTGAAGTGCATCGTGAAAGTAGCCCGTCCGCCGGTGAGCGAAGAGAGTGTTGTCGAATAGGAGGACATCTCTTTGAGCGGAACGAGTGCTTTGAGACGTGTGAAGCCCTTCTCGGCTTCCATACCAAGCACCATACCGCGTCGTCCGTTGATATCGGACATCACATCACCCATGATATCACTGGGCACGAGTACTTCCACTTCGTAGATAGGTTCCAATATCTTCGGGTTCGCATTGCGGAACGCCTCGGCGAAGGCGTTACGTCCGGCGAGACGGAACGATATTTCGTTACTATCAACGGGGTGCATCTTGCCATCATAAATAATGACGCGCACGTCGCGGGCGTAAGAACCCGTGAGCGGTCCCTGCTCCATACGGTCCATGAGTCCCTTGAGGATAGCGGGGATGAAACGTGCATCAATTGCACCACCCACGATGGAGTTGATAAGCACCAGTTTACCACCCCACTCCAGAGGTATCTCTTGCGTATCCTTCACGGAGATACGGTATTCCTGATTGCCGAACTTATATACTTCCTTCACGGGATCGCCCTCTACATAAGGCTCCACAATGAGGTGCACCTCACCGAATTGTCCCGAACCTCCGGACTGTTTCTTATGACGATAGTCGGCGCGAGCAGCCTTGGTGATGGTCTCACGATAAGGAATCTTCGGTTCCTCGAAGTTAACCATCATCTTATCGTTGTTCTCCAGACGCCACTTGAGGGTACGCAGGTGGAACTCACCCTGACCGCTGACGATAGTCTGGCGAAGTTCTTTAGATTGTTCAATCGTCCATGTCGGGTCCTCCTCGTGCATACGAGTGAGCAGTGCACTGAGTTTCTCCGAGTCGCTTTCGGTCTGAGGACGAATAGCCCGACGATACTTGGGGTCGGGATATGAAATCTTCGGGTATGCGAGGTCACAATCTTTCGCATTGAGCGTATTGCCTGTGCGAGTATCTTTGAGTTTAACGGTTGCGGCTATATCACCGGCTGCCACTTCGTCCACGGGAACGCGGATAGAACCGGCAACGCTGAAGAGCTGTGAGATACGCTCCTTGCTGCCGCGGTCCATATTCTGCAGGTCATCACCCGGACGGACGGTACCTTGCATCACCTTGAAATAGTTCACCTCACCAATATGCGGTTCTACGGAAGTCTTGAAGATGAACATCGACGTGGGCGCCTTTGCATCGGGAGCCACCTCTGCGCCATCCGCCGTCACAGGATGAGGAGCATCCGCTACGGAGGGAGTCATCTCGCCGAGGAAGTCCATCAGACGACGTGCACCCATATCTTTCACACCGCATGCGCAGAGCACCGGATAGAAGCTACGGTCAGCAAACACACGTTTGAGTCCGTGCATCATCTCGTCCTCGGAGAGAGTACCTTGCTCGAAGAACTTCTCCATGAGGTCCTCGTTAGCCTCTGCAGCCATCTCGCACAATTGGGCACGGAGTTCGTCCACCTTGGCTTGTTCACCTGCCGGAACATCCTTATACTCAGGAGCCCCGCCTTCGGGCTTCCATACAAGCATCTTATTCTTCAGTACGTCAATGACGGAGTTGAAAGCGGCACCTTGGTTCACCGGATATTGCACCAAAACCACCTTATTTCCGAAGTATTCCTTCAGGTTCTCCACTGCGCGCTCGAAGTTGGCATGCTCATGGTCGAGTTTGTTGACGATGAACATTATGGGGCGTTTGTGTTGCTCAGCCAGACGGAAGTTGTTCTGTGTACCGACCTCTACGCCCCCGTTAGCCGTCAGCATGATAGCTGCCGTATCCACCATGTGGAGTGCAGTCACCGTACCTCCACAGAAATCGTCCGAACCGGCACAGTCGATAAGATTGAGTTTCTTACCGCCGAACTCGATGTTGCATACTGTCGAGAATACCGAGTACCCATACTCTTTCTCTACGGGGAAATAATCACTCACTGTCGATTGGGCTTCTACAGAACCGCGGCGTTTAATAACGCCACATTCGAAAAGCATCGACTCAATCATAGTAGTCTTACCGGAGCCGCTGCCGCCCATGAGGGCAACGTTCTTAATCTCCGAAGCTTGATAAACTTTAGCCATAGGTTTTTCGTTGTGTAGTATTTGTGATTTATAATTAAGTTATTAAATTCTCGATTGCGAAAATTCGACTGCAAATTTACTACAAATATTTTGAATGTGCAAGAATTCGTATCTGTTTTTCCAAAAAATACACATAAATATAGAAAAATATATACATACAAAAAGCAGGAGAGCCGAAGCCCTCCTGCCCCTGTT
>CAMHEP010000143.1 GCA_946184195.1 uncultured Bacteroidales bacterium
GCAATACCGATAACCCGCGTTATATGGTTATGCCGGCTCAGAATGTTTATCTCGATCCGATCGTAGAAGTGGACGATAGCCAGACACCGAAAGGCGCGATCATCAGTGCCGATGCTACCGAAGGACAAGGTTCCATCATCGGCTTCACCTCCGGATGGTATGCCGAAGGTACCGAACTGACCATCACCGCCGTGGCAGCGGAGGGTTATGTCTTCGTTCAGTGGTCGGACGGCGTAACCGAAAACCCGCGCTCCATCACCGTAGAGGACGGCAAGAATATCAATATCACCGCTGTCTTCAAAGACTCAAGCGAGACTACCGGCATTGACTCCACCACCGATAACCCCTCACCCGTAACGCATAAGTACCTTCGCAACGGCATCCTCTACATCGACCGCAACGGCAAGACCTATAACGCTATTGGTCAAATAGTCAAATGATCCTATAAATGGTACATGGTAAATGAACAAATAGTACATAAAGTCCTCCAATGAACACCTTATTAAAATATCTTCTTCCGGTAGGAATCATCGTGGTGGCGGTACTGCTGTACCTCTTCATACCGGCTATCAACGCCTGGGTTCTCCGGATATCACGAGGCTGGCAAGGCGCCCTGTACCTCACGGGTGCAGGCGTCCTGCTGGCACTCTATTATGCCTTGCTGATGGGGTTCCGTGGACGGGCATTGCTCTACGCCATCGGGGTCATTCTCTTCACCGCCGGATGCATCTGGCTCTTGGCGAACCGGGAGTGGTTCACGGATATGTTACAGACCCATCTTGGCACCTGGGGCATGATCGGTGTCTTGCTCGTCTTATGCATTTTTGTCGGATTAGGAATCATGTGCTTATGATACTTATGACAGCTATATTATCCCTTTTGTTCATGCGTCAGGACGTGTGCGAGGCGGAGCGTCCGTATAACCATCCGGTCGAGTTCACCATGCCCGATACGGCTACGGTAGAGGACTTGGTCCTTTTCCTGGCGGATTATCGCGAGCCGCAGTACCGAGCACTTCCCGGAGCCGGCGGCACGTGGTGGCACCTTTCTTTTGACGAAGGCACATTGGCGCAGGTATGTCTCGATCCCTTGCAGATCACCTATGCGAATATAGACCAACACACGCCACTCAAAGAGCTCCGCATCACCCGCATCTACGCGGTTCCTGCTCAGCAACCGGCACAATAACTACGATGCAGTGAAAGATGAGACTACCGCGGGCGAGACACCCGCCTCCCAAGTGACGGTGCGGGCGAGGATGACCGCGCTCCAAGTTGCTTTCGACTTTTGACTAACTTCCGCCTAATATTAACTAAACACAATAGAATCATGAAAAAGTTTTTGAAGATTTATGCAGCCGTGTTGCTGCTGCTATTCGTCGGCATACCACAGGCGTATGCCGAGATCGAAAGCAAGTTTATCAATGCCGACATTGATGATGCGAAGATTGGCGAACTCTACTACGAGCTCAACACCAAAACCCACAAGGCAGCGGTGGTGTGCAAGAATAGTGTTGGTTCGAATTTGCCCAACAATTACGGCACCTCCATTGATGTGCCTTCAACCGTCAAATTCCTAAATCCCGCCAATTACTACCAAGAGGAGGAGTTTACGGTAGTTGAGATAGCAAAGCATGCGTTTCATTGCCCTTCCAATGATGATCAAGTTACGCATCTGTCTATACCTTCTACTGTCGTTTATCTTGGACAAGATATTCTATACGGAAATCTTTCGATATGTGAAAAATACGGAGGTTCATATTATTTCGACAACTGCTTGGTTTGCACTGAAGGCAGTACAGATCATGCATTACGAATTCGTCCCGGTACACGGATAATATCCGAACGGTGTATTCGTAACTTATCTGGTGACAGTTATGTCAGTAGCCTCTATTTTCCTGAAGGCAAGATCACACTTTGCGGAAACATAAACTGGAGTATTTATTACCCATTGCGGTTTATCGAACTATGGGGAACAGAAATAGACGGTTCTTTTTACGAAAATGAAGGCGTTTTAACCATTAACAACTATAGTGGCAAGATAGACTATAGTGAGACAACCTACAAGTCGCTTAATGTGATGTATATAACGCGCGACATCGCTCGCTACCACACCTCCGGAAAAAACGAGGTATGGAGAGACAAGGTCGTACCCTTCCATTTCAAGGTTGACAACTTGTACTACGAGTTGCTCAACAAGGACGAAGCCGTGGTGGTGCACGACGATTCGTACTCGTCGTTGGGCAAGGTCGTCATCCCCGAGAAGGTGACCTATAATAAGCATACCTTCACCGTTACCACTATCGACCCCAACGCGTTCAAGAACTCATCTCTCACCTCCGTCACCATCCCTGCCACGGTGAAGACCATCAGCGAGGGTGCGTTTGCCGGTTGCAGCAAACTCAGCGAGGTGAATCTGCCTGAGGAACTGACTACCGTAGGTAAAGACGCTTTCTCAGGTTGCACAGCCATCAGAGAGCTGCACCTGCATAATGTCAGCAACATAGCCGCCGGTGCCTTCAAAGGCTGCACGACACTGACAACGCTCAAATCGGACTACTCGGGTGTAATCAATGCCCACGGCACCGCCTTCGACGGACTCTACAAAATCAACATCACCGTGCAGGTGCCTGCCGGCTATGTCTATTCTTACGAAGCGGATGCCGTATGGAAAGAGTTCAACATCGCCTCCAACCGCTATAAGGTGGACGGCATCTGGTACGAAATGCGAAAGGACGGAGTACAGGTG
>CAMHEP010000144.1 GCA_946184195.1 uncultured Bacteroidales bacterium
CTGGGCTGATGGTATACTGGTGATTGACGATATCCTCATAGCTGCTGACAAGACCATTAAACCTCGTTTTGTCATTCCTGACAATATACGTCTAATAGCTATCGGGGCTTTTCGGGGAAACAAGACCCTAACACGTGTAGACTTCCCCGCTACAATCACACGTATTGATCACGAGACATTCCGCGACTGCAAGAACCTGAATAAGGTAGTTATTCCGAAGACCATCACGTCTATCGGAGAGGATGCCTTTACCGGTACCGGTATATGGCTTAACGAGAAGCGTTGGCGTCGTGGTACGCTCTACATTGACGATTGTCTCATCGCCACTAACGATGCAGCGGCTGCTAAATTCGTAGTGAAAAACAAACTCCCCATCCGTCTCATTGCATCCGGTGCTTTCGCTAAGAATAAACGAATCAAGACCATCACTATTCCTGCGGATGTAAAAGAGATTCCTTCCGCAGCTTTCAATGGCTGCATGGCTCTCACAGAGGTCATCTTGCCTGACGGTTTGGAAAAGATAGGTAATTTTGCTTTCTACGGCTGCAACTTGCTCAAGAATCTTCGTCTTCCTTCTTCTGTCAAAGAGATAGGTGCCGGAGCGTTCTATAACTGCCAAGGTTTTACCGAGATGCATCTTCCGGAAGGAATAACCGATATACCCACCGCTTGTTTCTATGGTTGCAACCGACTGAGTAAGATTACCCTACCCTCTAAACTGCAACGGATTAGCGAAGGTGCTTTTGTCGGCTGTATGGAGTTGGAGGACTTAGTTTTGCCGGGGTCGTTAATCGAGTTGGGTGAAGGTGCCTTTATGGGTTGCCAGAAATTCTCACGCATTGCTATTCCCGCCGGAGTTAATTCACTGCGCAAAGGTGTCTTTGCCGAGTGTATTCACCTATGGGAAGTCAAACTACCTGATGGCCTGTATGCTATCGGCGACGAGGCATTCAAGGGGTGCGTCAGTCTGGAGCGTATCAATGTTCCCAAATCCACCTTCCGCATAGGTAAACAGGCTTTCCAGAACTGTTTGAATCTGGAACGCATACTCCTATATGACAATATTCATATGATTGAGGACGAGGCATTCCGTGACTGCAAACACCTTCAGGACATGGCTATTCCCAAGAACGTGAAGACTCTTGCACGTGGTGTTTTGATGAACTGTGTTAATCTACGTACGCTCTCTTTGCCCGACAAGATGACCACCATCGAGGCTCAAGCCTGCATGCAGTGTCGTGCGCTGACCGAGATTACGTTGCCACGTGATTTAGAAGAAATAGGCGCCGAAGCCTTCAAGGACTGCGTGCGCCTGCAGATACCCTATGTGCCGGAATCGGTCATCATGGGCAAAAATGTATTCAAGGGCATTAAGGAGTAACGGGTGTACGATATTTCGAAGGCAGTAGTTTCTCGATAGTATACGCTAAATGCTGTTGAAACCCGACCGGGTCCGTCAATACCATCGAATAAGCTATTTGGGTGAGATTGCGGGCTCGGTTTCTTCGTGATACAACGAGACCTGTCATTGTGATATCCAGTTTCCTACCTACTGCCTCACCATTAGGAGATGCCAGGTCTATCTTATAGAAACGGATACGTTCATCCTTCAGGCGTTGTCCGTATTGCCGCTCTAATAGATCTTGCGTGAGGACACCTAATTCTTTAGACATATTATTCGGCATACGGCTATCATAGAAATAAAACACCTGAACATCGTTCCAATGTTTCCAAGGTTGTATTTTCATATCTGTCCTCATATCACTGGTAGACATAGTGAACAACATGAGGAAATAATAAATAAAACTTATACTCATAGCTTCTTCTATTTATAGGTTACTATATTTTATCTGTTTATATGTGAATGATGGTTAATCCTGCACCTCCGCGGTCCGGATCTCCGTCTCCGTATTCCAATTCCCCTACTCCATGCTTACGGAGTTGTCTGTTACGGGAAGCAAGATAATCTCGCACCATCTGCTTGAGTGCCCCTGTACCGGTGCCGTGAATGATGGTTACCTCACCGGCATTCACCATGATGGCATCGTCCAAATAGGCAATAAACGTTTCCAATGCTTCGTCGGCACGCATACCACGCAGGTCCAGCGTGCGTTCGAAGGATAGCTTATGACTACGAATCGTGTTGATTACCGACGGCTGTTGACTGGGCATATTCTTGCCCACGGCTTTCAAATCGCGGAAATCATGTAGAACACGTGGAGAGGATTTCTCGCATTTAGGTTGCTGACGCTCGACTTTCTCCTTCATGCTCTCCACCTTTTGTCGTGCCAGCTGAGTCTTCTGCTTGTCCGCTTTCGCCTCACGAATCTCACGTATGGTACGTTCTATGGTTGCATTCGAGCGGCGTAATAGTTCAGCGGCTTCATCCTGTGCCTTTGCCATTACCTCTTTGCGTTTAGCCTTTAGTCCGGCTATCTCGTTTTCATAGTATGAAATTTTCTCCTCCAGATGTTTCTCCCGCTGACGGATATTCTGCCGTTTATTTTCCCAATAACGTTTATCGCGGGCGATATCTTGAAGCGACTTGTCATAGTCAATATGTTCTTCACCTACCAGTTCGGTTGCCCGCATGATGATACTCTCGGGAAGCCCTGTCTGCTTTGCTATCTCAATGGCAAAACTGCTACCTGCTTGTCCTACACTCAGTTGGAAGAGCGGACGCATCTGTCCTCTATCATAG
>CAMHEP010000145.1 GCA_946184195.1 uncultured Bacteroidales bacterium
GTAAGCATCCTGACCAGGAATATATCAAGATTAACACGCAGAACATCCTCTTTATCTGCGGGGGAGCATTTGACGGTATCGAGCGCAAGATAGCTCAACGGTTGAACACGCAGGTAGTGGGTTTTGATGCGGCTCAAAAAGCCGTCCATTATGACAAACATGACCTGCTGCAATACATAGCTCCGCAAGATTTGAAGTCCTACGGTTTGATACCAGAGATTATCGGTCGTTTGCCTATTTTGACCTATTTAGAGCCATTAGACCGAGCCGCTTTACGGCGGATATTGACGGAGCCGAAGAACGCTATCACCAAGCAATATCAGAAACTATTGGCAATGGATGGGATTGAACTTGCTTTTGATAGTTCGGCATTGGACTATATCGTTGATAAGGCAATCGAGTACAAGTTAGGTGCGCGCGGTCTTAGGAGTTTGGTAGAGACTGTGATGATGGACTTGATGTACGAGATTCCGAAGGCGAAGAGTTTTATCGTGACGCGTGAGTATGCTGCGGAGCGGATTGAGAGTAATGAAAGACTGAAACAAAGTGCCTAAACGATTTTACATAGAGACCTATGGCTGCCAGATGAATGTGGCAGACAGCGAAGTGGTTGCAGCAATCATGCAAACCACGGATGCGGTATTGACCGAGAGCAAGGAAGAGGCAGATATCATAATCTTGAACACCTGCTCTATCCGAGATAAAGCGGAGCAGACAGTGCTACATCGGTTAGAGGAAGTACATGCCGAGAACCGCAAATCGGGTCGCAAGCCCATTATCGGAGTTATCAGAGCGTTTAGGAGAGGAGTTGGTAGAGAAACGCGGCGTATCTTTCGTCGCCGGTCCCGATGCCTATTTAGATATCCCGAACCTCTTAACGCAAGTGGAGCAAGGACATAAGCCTGTCAATATTACGCTCAGTACGACAGAGACTTATCGCACCATACTTCCCTCGCGTATCGGTAAGAGTATCAGTGGTTTTGTATCCATCATGCGGGGCTGTAACAATTTCTGCTCTTACTGCGTCGTTCCCTACACCCGCGGACGTGAACGCAGCAGGGATGTCAACTCCATTTTAGCAGAAGTCCGCGATTTAAGGAGTAAGGGCTACAAAGAGGTGACCCTTTTGGGACAAAACGTGAACTCGTATAAGTCCGAGGACATGGATTTTGCAGGGCTATTGGAAGTGGTAGCAGAGGCAGTACCGGACATGCGTATACGGTTCACGACGAGTCACCCGAAGGATATGAGCGACAAGACCTTAGAGGTAATTGCGCGACATGACAATCTCTGTAAATTCATTCATTTGCCGGTTCAAAGCGGTTCAAACAGGATATTGAAGTTGATGAACCGCAAGTACACCAGAGAGTGGTATTTGGATCGGATAGCGGCTATCCGGCGGCTATTGCCGGAAGCGAGTATCGGGACAGATGTGTTCTGTGGTTTTCACAGTGAGACGGAAGAGGACCACCAAATGACGCTATCGCTGATGAAAGAGGTTGGTTTTGACACCGCCTTTATGTTCAAGTACAGCGAGCGTCCCGGCACGAAGGCTTCCCGCGATTATCCGGATAATGTGCCGGAAGAAGTTAAGATTCGTCGCCTGAATGAGATTATAGCCTTGCAGAACGAACTGAGTTCAGCCTCCAACCAACGAGAGATAGGTCATGTGCGCGAAGTATTGGTGGAAGGTTATGCCAAGCGGAGTACGAACCAGATGTTCGGTCGAACCAGCCAATATAAGACGGTTGTTTTTCCGCGTGAAGGAAGGCATATCGGGGAATTGATTCGGGTGCAGATTACAGACGCTACAGCCGCAACGCTAATAGGGGAGGTTGTTGAGCGTTGAAAGTTGAAATTAATAAAAAGTGATGTTACCGGTTGAGTTCATAGAATCGATGCGTCGTATGCTCGGAATAGAAGCTGAGCCGCTGTTCCGTGCGTTGGAAGGAGAGAGTGAGGTTTCCATTCGTCTCAATGACAAGAAAGACGTACTGACCTTTCCTTACGACACGGACGAAGTGCCCTGGCATATAGACGGCTACTACTTGGCGGGGCGTCCGCAGTTCACCTTAGACCCGCTTTTCCACGCAGGTTGCTACTATGTACAAGAAGCCAGTTCGATGTTTATTGAGCAGATATTGGAGCAGTATGTACCCAAACAGTCCGTGGTATTAGACCTCTGTGCGGCACCAGGAGGCAAGAGCACATTGATTAGCCAATACCTCGGCGAAGAAGGACTATTGGTAGCGAATGAAGTCAACCGCCAACGCGTTTTTATCCTAAGCGAGAATATCCAGAAATGGGGCAACGGCAATACCATAGTGACACACAATACTGCCGAGGAAATCGGGTATAAATGCCGCAATCTATTTGACTGCATATTGGTAGATGCTCCCTGCTCGGGGGAAGGTATGTTCCGCAAAGACCCCAAGTCCCGCGACGAGTGGTCGGTGAGAAATGTAAAGATGTGCGCTGAGCGTCAGCGGACAATTCTGAAAGATATCTGGGATGCATTGAAGCCCGGCGGTATCATGATTTACTCCACTTGCACCTTCAATATGGAGGAAGATGATTACAACGCAGAATGGATAGCAGATCAGTTGGGTGCAGAGATACTGCCTGTCTCTATGGAGCCAAGTTGGAAAATCATAGAAATACAATGCGG
>CAMHEP010000146.1 GCA_946184195.1 uncultured Bacteroidales bacterium
GATATCAGCAGTCGTCTTCTGCGCTTGCTGAGCCAAAGCCAGCGAGTCGCCGATAAAATCTGCCACATCCTGTATCTCCGGACGCTGGTAATAATGAGCCATGATGACCGCGTTCTTCTCGCGTGCCAATTGACGTATTTCTTCTTGTATCGTCATAGTATCTCTTTTAATATCTCACTGGTTGTCGGGTGTGGGAACACCACCTGTTTAAACTCACTCACGGTATACCCCATCCTGACGGCAAATGATGCTGCTGCCACAAACTCCGAACAGGGATTGCCAAGCATATGTACCCCCATCACACTCTGAGTCTTCCTGTCTATCAACATCTTGCATAGTCCCGTTTCTCCCTCGTTCTCCGCCACAAAGCGTCCGCTATAGGTCATGGGCAGACGTCTCACCTCGCAGTCCATAGTATCCTCTGTGATACCCACCGACGCTATCTCGGGGTTTGTGTACACCACGGAGGGGATGGCGTTGTAAGCTATACGCTGAACCGGTATCTGTTTGAGCATTCTCCCCACCGCCACTTCCGCTTGGCGGGCAGCGGCATGAGCCAGCATGATCTTACCTGTCACGTCGCCGGCGGCATAAACATTCGGAAGGTTGGTGCGCATGAAGTCATCCACCTTAATTCCTCGCTCATACTCGAGGTCGGTGAGTGCCTCCAATCCTGTCAAGTTGGCACGACGACCCACACAGACCAAGATACGTTCTGCCGTTATCTCTCCGCTCGTAGTGATGAGGGTGTTACCTTTTACTTCCGTCACCTTGGTGTCGGTCAGTATGTTCACGCCCGCTTTTGTATACTTCTCGCTGAGCAGACCCGCTATCTCGGTATCTATGTTCGGCAATATGCGCGGCATAGCCTCGATAATCGTCACCTGTCGGTCTAACTCGTGATATAGAGTAGCGAATTCTAAGCCTATGACGCCACCGCCGATGATAGCTATCGATGCGGGTAACTCTCTGGCATCCAGTGCCGCGGTAGAGTCCCATACGGCAGGATTATCCTTGATGCCGGGGATGGACGGCATGAAATTGGTAGACCCCGTACATATCAGCAGGTTGTCAGCCGTATACTCGGTCTCGCCACAACGCACCACGACACGTTCGTCGGTGCGAGATACCACAGCAGCCTCACCCGATACGACCAAGCATAGGCTCTCCTCACCCTCTTTGGGGGCAGCGAGACGCGCCTTGATACCGGCCACCAATTTACGGACGACCTTCTGCTTACGCTGTTGCATCTTCGCGAAGTCGAAACTGACGTTCTCTGCCTTTACGCCATACTTGTCGGCATGCAGGGCATTATAGTACTGTTTGGCAGAATAGAGCAAGGTCTTTGTCGGTATACAACCCACGTTCAGACAGGTTCCACCGAGGCTCGCGCGCTCAAAGAGTACTACCCGTTTCCCTGCTTTTGCAGCCGCTTCAGCAGCCGTATATCCCGCAGGTCCTCCACCTAAAATAGCTAAAAAATAGTGCATAGGTATTTTGTTATAATCGTAAAACAACCTGCAAAGATACAACTTTTTTACGAATTATGCAAAGCAAAACGTCCGCATATAAACTTTTCTTCTACGGACACGCTGTATTTCAATATTTTAGGAGTAGCAAATATAAAGTTTCCATAAAAGAAACAAGTCCGTTTTTACAGGCTTGCATTGGTATTGACCAGTAATTTATACCTGATATACAAAGGACGAAGATGAGGATGATTGAGGCGGCACTCCTGATTGGCCATTTAAGTCGGATACAAGGCGGAAATGCCGGGTGCGTGGGGAGTATCAGCGCGCTCAATTATGAGCGTGATATGAAAAATGAACGGCGGCCAAATTGAGAATATCGCCCGCAAGCAAATAGTGAATGCCATCCTGTTTCCGGAGGAAGGCAGAGATCTGAACAAGATCCGCCAGGCTTGCGACAGCGAGTATCTGAACAAAAAACAAACCCGCCCCATCGGCTTTTGCTGATGCGGCGGGCTTTTACTCTTTGGATAAAATATTCTTGATTAAAACGTGTATCCCCTTAGTTCGGGGTTGCGGAGAGACTCATGTCGCGCGAGTTGACAAAACCAATATAACGCCTCGTTCTTATCACAGCAGCGTTCATCTTTGGCAAGAATCTCCGCCAAGAACAGCTGACCACGCTGCTCTCCTTGTGCGTCAGACAGATTAGGTTCTGTTCCGACTCCTTTGTACAAACACATTCCTACTGCTGTCATCGCTTCTGCGCATCCTCGGTTAGCCGCTTTGCGATACCACTCAAGAGCCTGTTTCTCGTCTTTGTTTATCCATAAATATCCCGTCTCAAGGATGATGCCCATATTGTATTGGGCGGTTGGAAATCCCTGTTCCGCTGATGAACGAATCAGCACAAACGGGTCTTCATTAACTTCCACACCATCCGGCAATTGAGAGTTCAGAATCCAAATCCCCAATAAGTTTTGGCTCAAGGCATTCCCTTCCCTGGCTCGCTTCAGCGTACCTTCGAAAGTTGAGATTTCATTATTATCGTGGGGTGTCTC